>CASBQA010000367.1 GCA_949127635.1 Nostocales cyanobacterium PMM_0069
ACCTCAATATCGTTTTGAAGTACCTCAATATCGTTTTGAAGTACCCAAATATCGTTTTGAAGTACCCAAATATCGTTTTGAAGTACCCAAATATCGTTTTGAAGTACCCAAATATCGTTTTGACTTCTGTTGCGACTCATCACATATCTTGCACGCCCGCCCAGAGTTAAAACTCTATCTCTAATAGCTCAAGTCTACTTAAGTAGACTAAAACTTTTATTTACTCCCTTCCCGCTCGAAGAATACCTATTTAACGAACCGCGTTCGCCCTTGGCGTCTCCGAAGGAGAAGACACGAAGGACACGTTCGCCCTTGGCGTCTCCGACAGGAGAAGGAAGAAGAAAAAGAAGATAGGTAATTTTGTAGCGGGAAGGGAGTAGTCGTCTAAAGACGACTTTAGCTATTAGCCTCAGAATTCATTCTGAGGCGGTTGTTGAGAATGGTACAAGTTAAGGTAAGCACTTCAGTGCTTACTACAAACTTCATCCTGCATTATGAACACCCAAACAACATCCAAAACACCTGTTGCTTTAACCATCGCTGGTTCAGATAGTGGTGGAGGTGCAGGAATTCAAGCTGATTTACGCACCTTTGCTTTTCACTGCGTCCACGGTACGTGCGCTATTACCTGCGTCACCGCACAGAATACTGTAAGTGTACTGCGGGTTGATGCAATGCCAAAAGAAGCTGTTATTGCCCAAATTCGCGCCGTAGTTGAAGATATTGGGGTGCAAGCAGCGAAAACGGGAATGTTACTTAACCAGGAAATCATTACCGCTGTTGCCCAAGAAGTAGAAACTTTACAAATCGATAACTTAGTAGTCGATCCTGTAATGGTATCACGCACCGGGGCGCAATTGATTTCTGATGATGCAGTACAGACTATAAGCCATCTCCTCATCCCCAAAGCGATAATTGTCACCCCAAATCGCTATGAAGCACAGATTTTAACTAACTTAGAGATTAATTCCCTGGATGACATGAAAGCAGCAGCGCAAATGATTCATCGCCAATTGAGGGCAAAAGCTGTTTTAGTTAAGGGTGGAGGAATGGAAGGAAGTTTGCGAGGTGTTGATATCTACTTTGATGGGCAAAATCTAGAAACTTTATCAACTATACACATAGATACAAAAAATACCCACGGTACTGGTTGTACATTATCGGCGGCGATCGCTGCTAATCTAGCAATGGGGAAAGACTTGTTCACTGCGGTGCAACAAGCAAAAAATTACCTCACCACTGCACTATCTCACGCTTTAGATATAGGCAAAGGGCAAGGTCCTGTAGGACATTTTTTCCCATTGTTAAAAAACTAAATTTATTTAAATGTAAATAAAAAATCTTTGCTATTGTGAGCATTTTTCTATTATTCTTGGGCATAGTTACCGGGCTGACTCTTTTTAATAGCAGTTCTGAATAATCTAATTACTTTCATTTTTGATACTAAACTACCGATGCAAATAAGCACAGGTTCTATTCACAGCCATACATCTACAGACAACTCTAAAGCCTATTCTCCCTCTGTACCACTATCTGTATACCGGGATTTGGCAGGAGAATTGCAAGCAGCAGAGGCAATGTTAGATGCACTCACCGCCCAAAATAAACAATTAGTGCAGGAAAATCAACTACTCCGACAAGAAATTACTAAAGCCGGTCAGTATTTTTTACACCTGCAAAATTTGGTTGACACTTCTACTACGGCTAGTCATAATCAAATTCCTCAGGCTTCTGCCGATTTGAAAAGTCAAACCAGCTATCCCGTAAATCAAGTACCACAACAACAGCGGGTTTCTCGTCTTTATTCACCTGTAGTTCCACAAAATGTGCGTGACAGCTTTGGCACTTCAGACTTCTCTCCCCCAATACCCGAACCAGTTTTCATAGAAGAGGAAGAAGTACGCTATTATCCCCATAGTGAATCAGAGCCAAAACAAGTCAGTGCTTGGTCGTTAATCATTGCCATTTTATTAATCATGCTTACAGCTTTTGGCGTTGGGTATGTGATTGTACGTCCGTTTTTTGAGCATCAAAGTCGGTAAAATAGCTTAACTCGTCAAAATCATCTTTCCCATACCTCATATCTTCCACGCCCGCCCTAACGACTAGAAGTCGCGGCTAAACAAACCAAGTCCGCCTACGCGGACTACGGAAAATCAAGGGTTTGGTAGCCTGCGTGTGCCTGCTTTGTTCTCTTAGCCGCGATTTTAATCGTTCGGTGCAAGATATGAGATACCCAATGCCCATAGATATTTATTTCGGGTTGAGATGCTACTTAAAACATCAGACAGATGATCTGGTTAGATAGATAAACGAAGCTACTAGAAGCAAGGAGTGGAAATAATGAAAAAAGTAGAAGCGATTATTCGCCCTTTTAAGCTCGATGAAGTGAAAATTGCCTTAGTCAACGCTGGTATCGTTGGTATGACTGTTTCGGAAGTCCGGGGTTTCGGACGGCAAAAAGGTCAAACCGAACGCTATCGCGGTTCTGAATACACGGTTGAGTTTCTGCAAAAGCTCAAAGTGGAAATTGTCGTAGAAGACAACCAAGTTGATATGGTGGTAGACAAAATTATCTCCGCTGCCCGCACTGGTGAAATCGGTGATGGTAAGATTTTTATCTCACCGGTTGAGCAAGTTGTGCGGATTCGTACTGGGGAAAAGAACACAGAAGCAGTCTAGGAATTTTGCAAAAAGTTTGAACGGAGGAAACCTCCGCTCAAACCTTTTCAAGACAGATTTTGGATTAAATCTACAGCAGATTGCGTTGTTATTAAATACACGTAGAGACGTTCCGACGGAACGTCTCAGAGCGGGTTTTCGGTTTTACGCATGTACCTCATTTACCTGAAATCTGCTGTAAAATTGCCAGTTGGGGAATTAAAGCCTCAATTGCTTTGCCTCGATGACTAATTGACCGTTTCAAGTCTGGTGTCATCTCGGCAAAGGTTAATTTTTTTTCTGGAACATAAAAGATTGGATCGTAGCCGAAACCACCATTACCACGGGGGGATTCGAGAATTTCGCCACGACAAACACCTTCAGATTGTAGCGCGATCGCTCCATCCGGACGAGCGATCGCTACTGCACACACAAATTGCGCTTGTCTTGAGGTTTGATTATCTAACTCTCTCAATACCCTGGCAATGCGTTCAGAGTCAGTTTTGCCATAACGTGCAGAATACACTCCTGGTGCGCCACCAAGGGCATCAATTTGCAAACCAGAGTCATCAGCGATCGCCCAATTTCCTGTTGCCAAAGCCACCTGAGAGGCTTTTAAACAAGCGTTTGCAGCAAAGGTGTCCCCTGTCTCCTCAACTTCCAATTCCTCAGGTTTTAGGGTCAATTCCCAACCTAAATCAGCCAGGTAAGCTTGCATTTCCCGCAACTTACCTGCATTTCCGGTTGCAACCACAAGTCTTGTCATCGTCATTAGCAAACTAAACTAACAATTGCTAGTAGCATAGACAAATATGCCTATGCTACTACACTTTAGTTAAACAGAATTCGCCCAATCTTTCGCCCAAGCGAGAGTTTGATGCACTTGTTCGAGTGTTGGCGCTTCGCAGTATAAGCGTAAAACTGGTTCAGTTCCGCTGAAACGAATCATCAACCAACTATTATCAGCTAGACGGAACTTGTAGCCGTCGATTGTTTGACAATCAATTACTGCAAGTCCGGCGATTTCTGTTAAAGGTTCTTTTTCCAATTGTTGCAAAAGACGCGATCGCACATCCATACTTGCTAGAGGTAAATCAATGCGATCGTATGCCGAATCAAAACCAGCTTGCTCTTGCAAATAACGGTAATAGTCGCCTAAATCCAGCTTTGATTCAACAATTGCTTCTAGTACGTACAATGCTGATAGCAGTGCATCGCGTTCGGGAATGTGGTTCCCATAACCAATTCCACCTGATTCTTCACCACCTAGTAATACTTGCGATACTAACATGCGATCGGCAATGTATTTGTAACCAACGGCTGTTTCAAATACTGATAACTTATGCAGTGCAGCGACGCGGGGAATTAAGTCAGAACCACTAACAGTTTTGACGATTTCACCTTTAAAATCGCGCCTTAAGGTTAGGTGGTCGATTAATATCGGGATTAATACTTGTGAACTGAGGAAGTTACCTTCACCATCTACACTGGCGATGCGATCGCAATCTCCATCAAATACTAATCCTACTGCCAAACCTTGATTGCTTTCACGGTGTGTCTTTATCACTTCAAAGAGACGCGAAAGATATTTCGGTAACGGTTCTGGGGCACCACCACCAAAAAGCGGATCGCGATCGCTATTTATTTCTTTTACTTGATCCCCTAACAACATCGCCAAACCACCAGATGCAGCACCATGCATCACATCGGCAAATACTGTCAGTTTACCTGAATTTATCGCCTCTCGAATCTTGGCAATATCAACTTTGCCTTTTAGCTCTTGACAATAACTGCCCCAAGGGTTGAACATTTCGATTTTGCCTGGAGTTGTTGGGGATGGCACTCCATCAGACAAAAGCGCTTCTATTTCATGGGTTACTTCTGGGGGCACCGATCCTCCGAAAGCTCCCTTGACTTTTAATCCCAAATATTTTCCTGGATTATGACTTGCTGTAATTACCAGGGCACCCAAAGCATTGAGTTGTTTTGCCGCCCAGCTAAAAGCTGGAGTTGGGGCAAAGGTTTCGCTCAATAATACATCAAATCCGATCTTCGTGACGCTATCAGCAACAGCACGGGCGAAATCTTCCGCCATAAATCGGCGATCGTAACCGACAATAATTGTCCGGCTATTCACTGTTGAATTATAAGTATTAAATAATACTTTTGCGGCAATTGGCGCGACCAATGCGAGGCGTTCAAAGGTGAATTCATCACCAATCACGCCCCGCCAGCCGTCCGTACCAAACTTGATTGAGCTAGCTAGAACTGGCATTGAAGTATCCTAAGTTTCCAACTGTGGATTCTAGCATTTATACACGCTTTTGTGTAAAAAAACAATTAAGTATAAAAGAAATTACTGTTAGCCCTAGTCAATTAGGACACCAAAGCTAGCGAATGTGTTCCTAATGTCGAGTAACAGATTATTTGTCGTTATGAACACAACCCAGATAGGACAAGAGTTGTCAGAGCTTGAGTGCAGGTTTTTACACGGTTCTCCGCTGAATGTCTTACCCAGTGATATAACAATAGCAACATCTGGGCAAACTAATCTAGAGAATAGATTGCTGTGAATCTCAGCAATCTATTCTCTAATACTGTGCAATTAAACATACTTTACTAGCTAATTGAATAAAAGAGGCTTATGCAGGAATCCAAAAAATTTGTTCAAAATATCTTTGATGAAACAGGTAAGTCGGAAAGAGACGCTGAAAATTTAGCCAATGCATTGACTCGGTTAGCGGGTGATTTATATACAGAGACAGAAAGATTTATTTTTGAACTATTGCAAAATGCTGATGACCTACCTAACCCAAAAAGTAAAGTAGATGTCAAATTTGTTGTTCTCAAAGAGCATTTTCTTATTTTACATAACGGATACCCTTTCGACGACCAGAACGTAGACGCAATTTCCAGTATCTCCAAAAGCACAAAACCGAATAATCCGGAACAAACAGGCTACAAAGGAATTGGATTTAAATCTGTTTTTGCTGATTCAGAGTGCGTATATATTAACTCTGGTTCCTTCTCCTTCAAATTTGACAGACAGGATAAAAGACACACAAATGTCGATAAGACTCCTTGGCAAATAAAACCTATCTGGGTGGATAGAAAAGATTATCCTTCGGAGATTAAACAATACGAAGAGTTTTTTAAATCTCCTGTAGCTACGGCTATTCAAGTAGGACGAGAAAAAGTTGAAGAGTATAAGACTAAGTTAGATAGACTATTTCAAGACCCAAGGCTAATCTTATTTTTACGCCATGTAGAAAATATTTATGTTATTGGTTTAACTGATAATCTCAAAGTTGATATTAAAATTAACAAGAGCAAACAAGGTGAACAATATCAAATTAGCAGGAATAGATGCTTCGGAAAAAGAATTATTAAACTTTGCAAAGTTTAATTTTATCCACACCTACATTGACGAGGCTATTCGGGAAAACGAAGAATTACTGGATTGGGCGAAAGAATATCTCAAGATAAAGGTTTTTTCTGGAGAGAAAATTATAAAGCAAAGAATTGCTCAAAGTAAATACCGTCCTGATAATAATCAGCCAGCGTTAGATACTTGCTTAAACTATGTGAGATTTATTTTTAAGTATTACAATAAACTAAGCCTTGAGCATCGTCAAAAATTAAGGAATTTAGAATTAATTTATAAACAAGAGGAAAGTTACTATTTAGCTTCTGCTGAGTCCTGTTACTTATCTGCTTTTTATAAACCTCAACACCCTACAGAAGACATAGCAAGTTTAATTGGAAGCCAACATTTCAAATTTGTGATTTCTAATTACTGTGAGAACCCGGCTGATATTAGCGCATGGAAAGAATTTTTCATTTCCATAGGTGTATATGATTCCAATGGCTTAGAAATAGTTCACAACAAAATCATTCCCATGATTGCTAATAACGCAATCAACGATAATAACACCATTAATATCACAAGGTTTATTTTTGGCGTTTGTAAAAAATTTAATTTAAGTAGTGAAGATAGCCAAGCACTCAAAAATTTACCTTTATTGACGAATAATGGTTTGCAGATAGCCAGTAAATGCAATTTGTCTGATTTTTACACCAATGACGAAACAGAAGATGTAACACTAGTAGATATTTCTTTACCCAATATTGTTACTCAAAATTATTACCGTCCGGGAGACAGTCTGGCTGACTGGAGACGATTCTTTACTAACGTTTTAGAAGTTGCAGATTCAGAAGGAGTTGAATTAATTCAAAAGAAAATACAGCAATTGGTAGACGACCCTGATTTACTAACTACCCATAATGCTGTGGCTGTATGCAAACAAATATTTAAGTTTTATGACTATTTAACTAAAGATGACCTGAATAAATTACATAAATTGAATCTGTTATTAGTCAATGGTAAATTAGCAGCAGCAAGTAAATGTTATCTTTCTAATCACTATAACCCACAGCTAAATTTAGAATCTTTTTATGGAAATACAAATTTTGACTTTTTTGTGAACTCTATATACTGTGTTGGTAATACAGCAGAAAAAGAAAATTGGAAGAAATTTTTTATAGATATTGGTGTAGAAGAAAAAGTTAGATTTACAATTTATACTGAAGCCACTTTATCAAGTGAAGTTGGTAGATTGAAAATATATTTTAGATACATTGGTCTTAATTTATCTCAAGAAGGTTATAAATTTCAAAATATAATATTTTTCCCTCACAGAGAATATCTCAGTAACTATGATTTTGCGAAAAGGTTTTGGGAATATATTAACTTTCATTGGAATGATTTAAAATTAGGTCAAAAGTCAATAGTGTTGATTAACAACACACCTGAAAAAGTTGATTCCGTATTTAAATTTTCAATAAATTATGACGCATCTATTCCTTGTAAAGATGGTAAAAGTCACTCGTCTTCTGAAGGTATATATTCTAGTCGTCTGAACAAAATTGTAAGCGATACTTTTCTTGTTGCTAGTTGCAATCTGCAAGATGAAATAGAACAATTTATAGGTTTAAAGCAACAGCTTAATTTACAGGATTGTTTAAAATTATTAGATGATATCGCTAAAAGTTATCATGATAATACGAGTAAAGAAGAAATTAGATTGAATCTGATTTACGAGCAGCTTCTCAAATGTATTCGGAAAGGGTTAAATGATGAAGACAGAAAAATAATTTTTGACTGGATAAAAACAGGTAAATTGCTTGCTTGTAATGAGCAATTTGATACCGCTTATCAATTATATTATTTAGATGTGGCGATGCAATTACCTCCAAAACGTAACCCACATTTAGTAAAGTTCCCTGGTTGCGACATCAATAGCTTTGAATTTGAGGAAATACTTGCAACTTTGGGAATCAGAAAAATTAGTTGGGATGATATGCAATTGGATTTACCCAAAGATGCAGTCGATGACAGTCTTCCAAATTTAATTAAAGTAAGGGCTATTTTTATAGGTATCTTTCTCAATGGCTCTCGTTATCCTGAATTAGAAGACAAAATAAAGTTACGAGTAGAAAATCTTCAATTTTACAATCCAAACAAGATAGTTATTACTTGTGAGGAGTTACATTACAAAGAATCGATTCCTAATTACTATAATGAAGAATCTAAATCTATTTATTATGTGCGAAAATGGAATAGCATCAAAAATATTAATCTCGGTGATTACCTGATTGATGCGCTTGCTCTAGACATAGGAAAAATTTCGAGTCAAGTACTATTAAAATTATTAGATGATGACATTGAAGATGTCATCGATTATTTATTAGAAAGTAGTTGCAATATAGAGGATATTCCTGGTGAGTATGTTAACCAATCACGTAATGAAACTGAAAACGAGCTAGATATCACATCAAGCGGAGAAACTGAGGTAACTCAAAGTGACACCCATAGCATTGTATCTTGCTCTGGCGGTATAGGTTTTAACATAGAATACTGGGGTAAATGGGGAGAAGATGAAGCTCAAAAACTTTATGAACGTTTGGGCTACAACGCACAGAAGCAAGATGATTGGTTAGCTCTAGGATATGATTTTATTTGCACAGGCTATAAACGGAAAAAGTTGTACTCAGAAATTAAGACCATAAGCTCTAGCGAACCTATGGTCAGGCTCAAACAAAGCCAATGGAGGTCTATGTGTTCAGAGGATAAAAAAGATAATTACGAACTTGTAATAATAGTTCATGAAGGACATTCGCTCATAGAAATAATTAGAGTAAGTTCTGCTTGGGCTACTTTAAAAAATCTGTTATCTCAACTTGCACAACAATGCACAACAGAGGCAGAATATACAAAACAAGTTGAAGTATTACTTGGGTTTCAGCAAAACTTAAAAGGGGACGCAAATGAAATTATTTTCAATTGGCAAAGGTTATTAAAATCTATAAATCATTCCCATATAAACATATATCCCCACGGCATACTTGATTCTGAAAGTTAAAAAAGTAGCTTGTCGTCAGACATCCATCGTCATTTTGTATAAAAGTTGACAAGTGTAAGCCACTTGAGGGAAGCAACGCTAATCTAAAAATCAGAAACTTTATTTCAAAAAAATTAACAATCCTTAATAGTAATTACTATTAAGGATGTTTATTGAGAGCATTTTCTGCTCAACACCTTGATGACTCTTTAAAAATCATCGAGATACTGACTCAGACGGCTGATTACAGGGTCAACATCTTGAGGATAAGTTGCAGCACCAGTATAAGTAGTATGATTTACCATTTCTTGTGGTGCTGATGTTGCTAAATTTTGAGGCTGACTGATTGGTCGTTCATGCAGCATGATTGCCATCTGTGCGACTTGTTGACTAAGTTGCAAAAGCTGGCGTTCCATGACCTCCAAACGATTAGATTCCTTAGCAAAAAAACGTTCCTCAATGTTAGCCACTTGACGTTGCAGTTCAGCGATTTGTTGTTCTTCAAATGCTGGTGTTGTCGCTTTTTCTGGCGTACTTGGTGATGGTCGTACAGATTCCGGTACACATAAAGATTGCCATAAGGCTTCTTTACAGAGGTCGCTGAAAGTCTTCTCCGGGTCTTTTTCCAAATGGCTTTCTACAAGTGCCAACAAGCTCTCGTCAGCGACCCCTGGATTGAATGTGACCGATTTAACTACTTTTTTTGGCCATTGGAGCATCAGTTTTAAGCCCTAGGAGCGCGAGTGGAAGACAACTGTGCTTCACCATAAATATACTGCCCCAAAGCGTTAGCTTGGCGAGAGGGAGCAGCTAAGTGAGCATTAATCTTCGCTTCTTTGAGCAGCCGTTGCATATCTTCCCAGAAGAACTCACCACCACCACCAGTGAGAATCACATCAGTAACACGTTCTGGCAGCCATGCTAGCACGCGATCGCATATCTGACGAGAAAACTGCTCTGTCAGGTTGGGGAGAAAATCATCTAGATTGGTAGGCTTGCTGGCACCTTTAGGACGATAAAAGCGATCGCCTTTGGGTTTGTTCACAGCTGAAATTAACGCTAGAGACTGACTATCGGCTCCTTCAATCTCTTTGGCGACTATTTCATAAAACTGGCTCATCGCAAAGTCTTCGCTCTTAGAAGCACCGCGAGCGAAACGGAAGTTATCCACCATTAAACAATCGATAGTTTGATGTCCGATATCGACGATCGCCACCGAAACTTTCGTAAAATCTGGAACTCCGGGTCCTTTTTTCGGTTGAGCTTCACACCATAAAAGACTGCCATAGCCTTCTGGCATTACCCAAACCTTGCTGACATTCAGGTTCACAGATTCTCCCCGGAAGTTCATCACATGGGGACCTGTCACTTGGCTAATCAGTTGTGCTTTTTCCTGTTCAAATTGCTCTAAAGAAAGGAAAGGCAGACCGAGAATAACTGAGATTTCATCTTTGAGCTTGAAGTAGCCGGCACAAGCCAAAACTTTTATTAGTGCATCTTCAACCTTAGATTGACCTACTCCGAGATTTGCTCCAAAATCTGCTGCTAATTGACCAACAGCATAGCCTTTACCTTGATACTCCAGCCACAGATCCATTAAGGGGTCAGTAGCGCGTGCCTCAAAAACGCCTCCACGCACCTGTTCCATAGTCATTTGCTTGACGTTAGCTGGCACGAACATCACATTGCTTGGTTCGCGACTTACACAAGTCTTGGTAGAAGTTCTACCTAAATCAACACTGAGAATCGCTTTCCCTGTAACCGGACCTATACCAGGCTTGGGAACATTATTAGCAGCATTTAGCGGGGTAGATGCCGACAGTCTATTCATGGGGATAGCAGCGGCATTCATTGGAGTAGCAGCGGAAGGTTGGTCTGTCATGAAAGCTCCTAGTCTTTACTTAGCTTTAAAAGTTATCATGCTCATCTTACAAAAATGCGTCAAGCAGAAACTTTTGGTAGCGTTTGGTCTTGCCAGAAATACGCCAAGAATTACTTAAAGCGTTAAAAAAGTTAGCATTATTTAGGATAGTGTAGGCGAATTTTTGGCACTCTTCACGCTTGCTATTACACAATTAGCGCTCTTGTTGTCATTTTCTCCTGTTTTTTCGCTTGCGCTTGACTACCCAAAAAATAAATGCTATGGCAAGACACCCAAGCACGATTTTAGATACAGGCGCAAGGTACTTATCCACAAGTTCGTACTGACTACCCAACACGTATCCACAGTATGTTAGCAAACCTACCCAAGCAGCGCTACCCAAAGTTGTGTAAAATAGGAAAGGCAATAACGGCATATTGCTAATTCCTGCCGGCACAGAAATTAATGTGCGGATTCCCGGCACAAGGCGACCAATCAACACCGCGTTCCTACCTTGCCGATCAAACCACCGCTTTGCCTTAGTGATATCTTTGCTCGATACAGTTATCCACTTGCCATATTTGTCAGCCAAAGCTTTCAAACGCTCTTCACCTAAAAATTTGCCTGGGTAGTACCAAACTAATGCACCCAATACAGAACCACATAGCCCCGCAAAAAATACGCCAATAACATTGAGTTTTGCTCCTGGTAAATTGGCGCTATATCCCGCCAGTGGCATGATTAGTTCTGAAGGGATCGGGGGAAAAAGATTTTCCACAAACATCAGCGCAGCGATTCCCAAATAGCCCAGGGATTCAATCGTATTTTTGATCCAATCTCCCATGAAGTCGATTCCTCAAATTACTACAGCAATTTACTTGTTAAATTAAACTTAATACTTCTTAATAATTATTAATTTACTTTTTTCGGAGTTTAAATATTTTGATTTCGCGGCAATAAAAATTGCACTTTTCACCCTAATAACACAAAAGGGAAAAAAAGTAAAAGGTAAAAGTTATTTCTACCTTCTACCTCTAGGGTGACGCTCAACAAGTCGAAGATCGCTGATGAGAGCGATCGCCACTTGCTCCCACTGTATAAAAAACCCGTCCACACTTTAGCGGGTTCGCTCTTATCCGGTTCATAGTGGAAACCAAAAGACAAATTGTGCAGGACTCATTACCTTTTAAACTGTAGGGGACAATGATTGCACTAAGTGCTCAGATTGCCACTCTAAGGGGTTCCAAACTTTATCTTCCAAAGCCATTTGTTCAATTAAACTTGCCAACCTGAGAGCTTTTAGCGCTTGTTCGCCACCAACTGAAGGTTGATTGCCACCATGTACACAATTGACAAAATGCTCTAATTCTGCACCCAACTTATCAATATTACTGGTGTAGACTTGTTCTATTAAACCATCCTGCTTGTAAAAGACTTGTCGATGATCCATCATTGAATTGGCAGTACTGTGCCGATGAATTAAAATTTCATTTTTAAGAAAATCTGCTTCGGTAAACGAGTTTTTGCAATGAGCAGAAATGCGGCGAATTTTACGGTGAGTGATTTTGCTGGCTGTGACGGTAGCGACAATGCCATTAGCAAACCCCAAGGTAGCTGTGACATAATCTAAATAGCCAGAGTCTTGGGCGCGACTACCACTAGCCGTCAACTTCACTACTGGGGATGCGGCTAATTCTAAAAGTAGGTCAATGTCGTGGATCATTAGATCCAGCGCAACTGACACATCGTTTGCCCGGTCTGAGTAAGGATTCATGCGGTGAGCTTCTAGAGCCAGCACTTCTTCTGTTTTTAGCACTTTGCTCAATTCTTGGAAAGCTGGACTAAACCGCTCAATGTGACCTACTTGCAGGATACATTGAGATTCAGCAGCGGCATTTACTAAAGATTCTGCCTCAGAAATGCTCGCAGCGATGGGCTTTTCCATCAAAACATGAATTCCTGCCAAAAGACAGTTGATGCCGACGGCATAATGCAAGCGGGTGGGAACCGCGACACAAACTGCATCTACATGAGGCAGTAAGTCACAGTAATCTTCAAAGAAACGCACCTTATATTTGCTGGCAGTTTCTAACCCTCGATCAACATTAATATCTGACACCCCGACCAGTTCAACGTCTTTCATTGAACTGAGTACACGCGTGTGATGTTGTCCCATGTTACCCACTCCAATCACGCCTATGCGGATCGGTCGTAGCTGGTTTCGTTGTATATATGGATTCGGTTCTGCCACTGACATGCTATTTTGCACTACTATTTTCTCCTCAACCACCAAATCTAAAGACGCTTCGAGCGTTAGCGTTTATACTTAATTGCTAGTCACGAACCGTCTAAAACCATCCAGATGGTAACATAGAGGTTCTATTTATGAAGAATTTCAAAGTTTGTTGTGAGTTCCCGCAATCTAAGTTTGTTTTGTATATTTAGTTTTGAGCCATTAGTTTTTTTGCACTTTACACAAAATCTAATATGTCTTTTTATTAACTTGAAAAATTAAGTAATAAATAGGGGTTAGTTTCTCGCTCTGCGTTTAGGCAATTACTTACCGGCATAAATATCGATTGAAGACAAGTTAAAATTCCTCCCTTTATTGTCAGTAAAATTACAAAACCCCCAAATCATAGTACTTAGAGGATTTTCAACAAGAAGAGTTTCATTTGAAATTGCGATCGCTTATACACTTAAATTATTTTCATTGAATAATCTCCAAAATCCGGTAGAAACCCAGAGCGGCTTGTTTAAGTCATCGTGCCACGTTTTGACTACGATTGATGCAATTCCCTTATTTAAGACGGCTTGCCACTCTCTTGTTCGGTATAGAGTACGCTAAAGACATTCTTCAACCTCTGTTTGTCGCATGTTGTGAATAAAATTAGAAATTAAAACCGAGATGAAAGCTGTAATTCTGTTGTCTGGAGGATTAGATTCTTCCACAATTCTGTATCAAGCCAAAGCTGACGGTTGTGAGTGTCACGCCATATCCTTTGATTACCAGCAGCGACATCGACGAGAGTTACAGTCAGCACTCTTAGTCGCTGAACAAGCTGGAGTAGTAGGACATCAAGTGATAAAATTTGACTTACGGCAGTGGGGCGGTTCGGCACTTACAGACGACGCGATTGATTTACCCCAAGAACGTACATTCGCTCAAATGTCAGAAGATATTCCTGTGACTTATGTTCCGGCACGCAATACAATATTTTTAAGCTTTGCTCTTGCCTACGCGGAAATTATTGGCGGCGATCGCGTTTACATTGGCGTTAATGCTTTAGATTATTCTGGATATCCTGATTGTCGCCCCGACTACATCCAAGCGATGCAAGAAGTCTTTCGTTTAGGAACAAAACAAGGACGTGAAGGAAAAACTATTACAATTGAATCACCCCTAATTAACCTAAAAAAAACCGAAATTATCCAACTTGGCAATAAATTGGGCGTACCGTGGGAATTAACCTGGTCTTGCTACGCCGGTAGTGATAAAGCTTGCGGAGTGTGCGATTCTTGCCGCTTGCGTCTAGCGGCTTTTGCTGAATTGGGAATCGTCGATCCAGTGGCGTATATTTAGTAGGGTATGGGG
>CASBQA010000368.1 GCA_949127635.1 Nostocales cyanobacterium PMM_0069
CGCATCAAGTTTCACAAGCAGTAGTCCTAAGTGATTTTCATATTCTTCTCATTTTCTTAGTTTATCATCATAAACCAACAGAAGAATCAAAACGCAGTATTTCCAGACTGCGATCGCCATAAACTCCCTCTATTTGTTCACGACAGCAATCAATGGCAAAATCATTCAGTTCCTCTGGCTCAATACCATACATATCCTGAAACACCTCTGTTTCGACACGGCAGAAACGAGGACGATTTGTGTAAATGCGGCACTCTCTCGTGGTATGGTCAAAATTAACGCACCATCCACCCTCACCAACCATACTTAGATACAGTTCCAGTTCCTCTGGTAATAAATACTCTTCTAAGTCTGGACGCTCCGCTGGGTCTAGATGACAGCAGGCTCCACATTGCTTTATACATTCCCAAGTTGCCATTTTTTCCACCTTAATTAGAAGTTAGGTAGAGACGTTCCTTTCGTAACGTCTGTACGAAATGCCCAATGCCCAGTTTATGTTTTTTCTTATAATTTTGTTAAGTAAATTAAATTTAGTGCGCGATCGCCGGATATGATCGTTTTCGGGTTTTGCATTTGATTTATTTAATTTTTTTTAGATCAATATTGAATTCAACCGGAGGCAATAATGTTTGACGCTTTATCGAATATCCATTGGGAAGTTATATTTCAGCTAGTTTCAGTTGGGCTAATTATGATAGCTGGACCAGTAGTTATATTTTTGCTAGCATTCCGCAACGGCAACCTTTAAGAGTTATCAATGAGGTAGAGACGTTCCTTTCGTAACGTCTGTACGAAGAGTTAGGAGTTAATTGAATACTTATAATTTTTAACTCCTCATTTTGTACAGACGTTCCAGTGGAACGTCTCTACCTAACTGATTTTAAAGCCTTTAGAGCAGCTTGGATAATGCCGTCATACTGCGGTTGAGAAATATCAACTATTTTAGCGTCTTGGCGATTGGTTCCTAAAAGAGCTTTAGATTCTCCTGGCTGAACTGCGAGAACTTTACCTTCAGAATTTTTAATTCTTAGTTCTGGTAACTCACCATTTTGATAGATGCCACAGGTGTAGTGGCGTTGCTTATACTCAAAGGTGCTTTTTGACGGCGTAGATGTTGAGGTGAAAGACAGTTGAGACTGTTTTGCTAATCTGACACCAATTAATTCTAACTCGATAGTGGTGTTACCATTAAAGTTATTTTCGCGCAACTTGTAAGCGATATCCAATGAAGAGGGTAAGGGGAAGTAGTCACCCCAACGCCAAGCGATCGCTTTAATTTTAAATTGTTGATTGTCGATAATTTGTGCCACTGTCAGTTTAATGTGACCTTTGCCAACGATTTGTTGCTCAATTACTTGGACATCAGGTGTCCAGAATACCGGATCGGGGTTGTCGATACCGCAGGGATGAAGGACATTAAGCTGTTGATAAAGTTGAGAATTGATTTCATTCAGGTTTGCTTTGGCATCAATTTTGATTAATGGTTTGATATGCTCAAGTTCTAAAGATTTATTGGCAAACTCACACAATAGCGATCGCAATGCTGGCAAATTCTCAGATGGGAAAGAAAATCCTCCAGCTGCTTTGTGTCCCCCATATTTGCCAAGCAAGTCATGACAATATTCCAAAGCTGCAAACACATTAAACTCTGGAATTCCGCGTGCAGAACCACGAATGTGTGTTTCATCCTCATAAGTAGCGATGAACACAGGCACACCGTAGCGTTCCACCAACCGAGAGGCGACAATACCAATCACGCCATGATGCCAATTTGATTTTACAACAACTAATACCCGGTTTTGCTGTAATGATGAGATAAATTCAGCTTCGACAATGGCGATCGCTTCCAATTCAATTTCTGAGCACATTTGCTGTCGTTGCTTATTAATCGCTTCACACTGCATCGCTCTTGCCAGCGCTATTCCCATATCATCAGTAGTCAGCAAATCTATCACAATTTGCGGATCGCCAATCCGACCAATCGCATTAATTCGCGGACCCAAGCGAAAACCGATATCCTCAGGTTTGAGAGATTTGGGATTTGAGGAATTACGAGCTGGGTAGAGACGTTCCGGCGGAACGTCTGTACGGGAGTCAGGATTTAGGAATGAGGAGTTATGAATTCCTTTGTCCCCCCCTCCCCCCACTCCTGCTACCTGAATTAACGCTTGCACTCCCGCTAACTTAGATTTAGGTAACTGTTGTAAACCGCGTTTCACCCATCGACGGTTGACTCCAATCAATGGGGCTAAGTCTGCAATGGTTCCCAATGTAAAAAGTGCTAGCATGGGCTGAATTAAGCCTTTAGCTTGTCCTAGTTTTTGTGCGAGAGAAACCGCCAAAATATAGGCAACACCAACACCAGCGACACTGCGATAAGGTGAGGATTCGGCTATGAGTTTCGGGTTGAGGATGGCGTTAGCTGGCGGTAATTGTTGGGGGATGTCGTGGTGATCGGTGATAATTACTTTGAGATTGAGTTCTCTGGCAAAAGCGATCGCATCATATGCAGAGATCCCATTATCTACTGTGAGAATTAGTTTAACACCTTCCTGCTCAAATTCTTCAACGATGCGTTTATTAATGCCATAGCCTTCATGCATTCGGCTGGGGATGGCGTAATCAACATCTGCGCCTAAAGTTCGCAGACTACGCAACAATAAAGCTGTGCTAGTCATGCCATCTGCATCGTAGTCACCGCAGATAGCGATTTTTTCTTTTGATGCGATCGCCGACTCTAACAACTCTAAACTTATCGCTAAATCTGGAAATTCTGACAGTGGTGATGGCAAATTTAAAGATTCTGGATCTAAAAAAGCTTGCACTTGTTCTTTTGTTTCCATACCGCGATTTATCAACAATTGGCTGATAATAGGCGATATATTCATCAATTCAGCCAGTTTTTGGGCAAATTCTGGTTTTTCTAGGCAAATTTGCCAGCGTTGAATCGGTAAACGAGTTAGTCGGCGATCCGGCAATTCAGATGTCAGTTGGTCTGCCATGCAAGCTATTAGCACTTCAGGTGTCAGCTATTAGCCTAAAGTCTGAAGCTGAATGTGTAAAGTGGGGTAAGGAAGGGAGAATTTATCCGATTTTCAATAGACACGTCCTAACATACGTTAAAGCGACCATCATCGAGGATATCAGGCGATCGCATTTCAATAATTCACTCACCCTGATGTTTATATTGAGTTTTCTTTAAAAATGTTTTCAAACGCCTAGCATTTCGGTTAGGTGTAACTACAATTTGTAGTTACAAGGGTGCTATGGAGTTTGAATGGGATGAAAATAAAAGACTTGCCAATATCCGTAAGCATAGAATTGACTTTATTGATGTGGAAGCAGTATTTGAGGGTGACACGGTAACGGTTGAAGATGATCGTTTTGATTATGGAGAAGAGCGTTTTATTACATTTGGACTACTTGAGGGACGGGTTATTGCTGTTGTCCATACTGAACGAGACAACCTGATACGTATAATTTCTGCAAGGAAGGCAACAAAAAATGAAGAAATCAGATATTTCCAACAAATCGCAGACTGATTGGGAACGCTTGGATGCGATGAAAGATGAAGATATTGACCTTTCAGATTGTTCGGAGGTAACACCAGAGATGTTTGCGTCCGGTATTGTGCGTCGTGGTTTAAAGTCTAATCCCAACAAAGTACAAGTGACATTGCGAGTTGATAGTGATGTTTTGGAATGGTTTAAAGCACGAGGAAGCGGATATCAGACGCAGATGAACGCGCTACTTAGAGCATATATGGAAGCACATCAATAATTAACGCGATACTCCTGCGGAGTCACTTTGTGAACGCCTATCCGATAAAGTCAGTTTAGGCGATCGCATATTTCATAAAGTCAGGTTAGGCGATCGCACACAATAAACACAATATTTGATTAGCATTAGTAGTATAAGCGGCTCTATGAATAAACATGGAAACCAAAGAAATTCTCCAAGCACTCCCAAGTTTGAGTATAAGCGATCGCCTGAAGATAGCTGAATCAGCCCTGCAACTAGTTCTTAAAGAACAACACTCACTCACTAAAGATGAGCAAAAACGCCTATTAGCACTAACCGCAATCACAGCCATTTCAGACTATACACCAGGCAGTGAATTAAACATATTCTCTGACTTAGAAGGAGAAGACTTTTACGACTATCCAGATGAATACCTCCACAACTCAGAAATTTATGTACAGAGGTGAAGTCTGGCTAGTTAATTTAGATCCAACTTCTATTGCTGATGTTGCAACCAAGCCACTAAATCAGCTTGCATTGAGAAATCTAGTAAGGCTTCGGCTAAATCCTCTAACAATGTTAAAATTATATATCCATAAAGGAGAAGATTATGAGCAATCAATCTGTTCCTAAAACAAATAGTCTCTATGCACAAGATTATCACTTGTGGTTAGAATACACTGTTGATTTATTAAAAAGCAAAAAGTTTTTAGAATTAGAGTTAGAAAATTTAATTGAAGAAATTGAAAGTATGGGAAGAAGTGATAAAAATGCTTTAAGGAGTAATCTTAGAGTGCTTTTAATGCACCTTCTCAAATACAAATTTCAACCCCAGAACCGATCTAATAGCTGGTTATATACAATCTATGAACATCGTCAAAGATTACAAGAAGCATTTGTAGACAGTCCTAGCTTAAAATACTATTACACGGAAGTTTTTGACAGTTGTTACCAACACGCTAGAAAAGAAGCATCTATTGAAACAGGTCTTCCTCTGTCTATTTTTCCCAAAGACTATCCTTTTTCTGTTGATGAAACCTTAGATTCTGATTTTTTTCCAAATTAATCATAATCGCACGGTGGAGTTTTTGCAGGCGATCGCTTTTTTATCTCACACAAAGGAAGAGAGTGATCGCATTTTGGTGGGTGAGTGGCGATCGCATCTGAGAGGAAATTGATCAGGCGATGCCTTCACTTCGGGACGCTTCTCTGCGAGAGGCTCCGCCAACGCGAACGGCGGGCTTCGCCTAGGCTTTTCAATAAAAAGCAAGCGATACTCCTACGGAGTCACTTCGTGAACGCATTGCGGAGATTTTGGAGGCGATCGCTTAATTGATAGATAATACTGACTTCGATCAGGAGCCGATTCTTGATCCATTGGATACCATGTAAGCGTCGGGACTTTATCAGGAAACTAAAATAGCCATTCACGCTAAAATATAATATAACTACCAATACTAAAACAAATTAATATCTACTTGTGTTATTAAATTATGTACTTAGAAGGTATTGATTAACAATAATCAACCTAGCACAGCACAATCAGCAACTACCTAAAAGATAATCAAGTATTCAGTTTTCATGGCTACTTTAGGAGACAACAAATGACCATACAGCTACAATTGAAACCAGAAATAGAGGCTCGTCTCATTGCTGAAGCTACTGCACAAGGTTTATCGGTAGAAGCTTATCTTGCATCTTTGATTGAAAACAGTTTAACCAGCCGTGAAGAAATTTTTTTAAATCATGTATCAACTCAGGAAGAATTGGAAGGTATATTAACAGATTTAATAAATAGTCCTGCTTTTTCTTTAGCACCAGCACTTTCAGATGCAGCGATTAGTCGAGAGAGTATTTACACCAGAGAAGATGAAATGTTATGAGCTATTTGGTGGATACTAATATTTTGCTGCGTTTGGTGCAGAAGAATAGCCCAATGCACTCTGATACTCAAAGAGCGATCTTGATGCTCAAGAGGCAAGGTGAATTATTATATATAATTCCACAGAATATCATCGAGTTTTGGGCTGTTGCTACAAGACCAATTAATAGTAATGGTTTAGGTTTATCCACGGTTCAAGCAGTACAAGAAACTGAGAAACTCAAGAAGATATTTATACTACAATCTGATACACCTACAATTTTTGCTGAGTGGGAATCTCTAATTGTTAAATACCAAGTCATGGGAAAACAGGTGCATGATGCACGTTTAGTTGCGGCGATGATAACGCACCAGATTACACATCTACTTACATTTAACATTGATGACTTTAAACGTTTTTCTGCGATTATAGTTGTTGATCCGCGCAGTGTTACACCACAGTCTTAATTATATCGCCAGAGCGATCACACAAAGGAGATTTTCAGGCGATCGCTTTTTTAACGAACCGCAGAGGACACAGAGGAAGAAGAGAGCGATCGCACTGTGGAGTTTTAGAAGTGCCTAGCCTACTGTAGGTATCGCCATGCTCAGGCAATTTATGAGAAACTAGAAGATATTAGACAAAAATAATTTATGTTAGGTCTAGAAAGAATTACATTTAATCCTCGCATTATGGCGGGACAAGCGTGCATTCGCGGAATGCGGATTCCAGTTTCATTGGTGGTTAATTTGGTAGCTAATGGCAAACCTGTAGAAGAGATTTTAGAAGAATATCCTGATTTAGAATCAGAGGATATTCGTCAATCTTTACTTTACGCAGCTTGGTTAACTCAAGAACGGGTTTATCCCTTCAAAACGGCTTAATTAAGTAAAATGAAATTTTTAGCTGATATGGGAATTTCTCTACGCACTGTGTCTTGGTTGCGTAGTGCTGGTTATGATGTGGTACATTTGCGCGATGAAGGGTTGCAAAGACTACCAGATGATCAGATTTTAGTGAAAGCTCGTACAGAAGGGAGAATTTTATTAACTGTAGACTTGGATTTTGCCCAACTTTTAGCCACTAGTGGAGATAATTTACCCAGTGTAATTTTGTTTAGATTAGGAAATGAAAATTACAATGCAATTAATGAGCGTTTGACGGAAGTTTTAAGGGAATGTGAGGCAGATTTAGAAGTAGGGGCAATTATTTCTGTCAGTAATGAAACTTTCCGGGTAAGGCGATTACCGATATAAGTTAAGTTGATTGATTGTTAGTGTAGCTTAACGTAGCGATAACCTACGGAGTCACTTGCTGAACTCACAATGGAGATTTTGCAGGCGATCGCATCTGAGAGAAAATTGATCAGGCGATCGCATTTCAATAAAAAGCTAGCGATCGCATGGTGGAGATTTTCAGGCGATCGCTCTTTTTGTCTCACGCAGAGGCGCAGAGACGCAAAGGAAGAAAAGAAGAGGGCGATCGCGTTTGTTATAAAGATGAAATTAGGCGATCGCATAGTGGAGATTTTGGAGAGCGTAAGCGTAGCTTACCAAATATATCGCCTTTTTAGTGAACTGCGTTAAAGTCTAATCGTGGGTTGTGCCATCTGGCATAATAGCACCAGTGAGATTTGCTTCTTCTAGATTTGCACCACTAATATTTGCGTCTTTGAGGTTGGCTTTTTCTAGATTGGCTTTCTTAAAGTTAGCCCCCCTTAAGTCTGCTGATGATAGATTTGCCCCAGTTAAATTTTCTTGGGCTAGACCAGCACCACAAAGATTAGCTTGACTCAAATTTGCATTATTAAGCTTTGCATACTCAAAAATTGTCCCCAGAAAATTTACACAACTTAAGTCAGCACCAATGAGAATTGTATATTTTAATGTTGCTTGTGTCAAATTTGATTTACTCAATTGAGCAGCACTTAAATTTGTATTTTCTAAGTTTGCCAGCACCAAGTTTGCAGTATTGAGATTTGCAGCAGTTAAGTTAGCAAGAGACAGATTTGCCTGTGTTAAATTTACTCCAATCATATTCGCTTGAATTAATTTTGTATTGGTCAAGTTTGCCTTAGCTAATATTGCTCCTTGTAAGTTAGCTACACTCAAGTTTGCATCTTCTAAATTTGCCTCACTCAAGTCTGCACCTTCTAAATTTGCCCCAGTTAAATTGACATTATTCAAGTTCGCACCAGCCAAGTCAGCATTCTGTAATGATGCACCAGAAATAATCAAATAAGCTCCAGTTTCAGACGGGTCAAACCCTGTGGGGAATATAGTTATCAGGTCGTAATAGCTATGTTGAAGATTTACTCCCTCAAGATTTGCTTCTCCCAGATTCGCACCCAACAAATTTGCATATTTTAAATCAGCATTACTCAGGTCTACGCTTGACAATTTAACATTCCTCAAGTTCGCTCTGCTGAGATTTGCTCCACTTAAGTTAGCTTCACTAAAGTCTGTAGAATTTAGATTTGCTCTGGTAAGATTGGCATTTTTTAAAGTTGCCTGCTGTAGCATTACTCCATTTAAGTTAGCTCTGCTTAGGTCTGCATCATCGAGATTTGCCTGTTTAAGGTTTGCTACAGAGTGCTTGTTATAAAATAACTGAGCATCACATAGTTTAGCTCCCTTCAAATTTGCACCACTTAAGTTAATTCGCCATTCAACACTAATGAGATTAGCTCCACTCAGGTTGGCTTGGCTAAGATTTACATCACTATTTAAGGAATTTTCTCTCAAATTGACTCCAGCTAAATTAATGCCGGTAAAATCCTTTTCTCCAGCTTTACATCTTTGCAAAAATTCTTCTGCATCAACAGGGAAGTTATGGCTGTCTTCCTCTGCTGCGTAAATTCTGTTAACTAGCCACATTAGCCTCTCAATCTGAAATTCTAAATTCCTCAAAGCAGTGCTATTTTGATTCTCTTCCTCAGCTACATCAATTTCCTCTTCCTGCTCACTTTCAGCAACATCAACATTTTCAGGATTAGTAACTGCATCTACCAAAGCTATTTGACTTTCTTGCTGCTCAACCCTTTCAAAAACTCGATTCACTACTTCAGCATCATCTAGATTCGCTTCCTCTGTTGATGCGTCACTATTATCCAAATCTTCACTAATATTAGACAGACGATTGAGAGGCTGTTGTACTTCTGCGACTTGTGTAGTTAAAGATGCGATATCTTTTTGTATGATTTCAATTTGCTCTAATTCAGTCCTATTGTTAAATTCTTGTTTAAGTTCATCCAAATACTGTTTTAGCCAAGCAATATTTTTTCGTCGGAGATCCTGTTCGAGTTCTAACTGTGAAATCCGCGATGCCAAAGATTCTAAAGTTGGTTGTGAGTTCGGGCTATTCATAAATTTCTCGCTAACTATATTGTGCCTATATTTATAAATTGCCCAATTTCAACCTTAGATTAACAACGAACACTCACAGTTTTTACGGTCTTCTTTGCATCTTTGCGTCTTTGCGCCTTTGCGTGAGATAATTCCCCAACAAAAAAGCTTGCCCTAGAAGCATTACACCCCTAAGACAAGCCAACTCTCTAATTCTTTTCTTACTCCGCGCTCTCTGCGCCTTCGCGGTTCGTTAAAGCTGCTTCACTTCAGAAACCAACTTTGCCACCATATCCTTAGCGCTACCAAAGAGCATCGTAGTTTTCTCCTTGTAGAACAACTCATTATCTACACCGGCAAAACCCGTACTCATCCCGCGCTTAATTACAATCGTTTGCTTTGCCCGATCAACTTCCAAAATCGGCATACCATAAATCGGGCTATTTACATCACTCCGCGCAGCCGGATTGACTACATCATTTGCCCCAATTACCAAAGCCACATCAGCTTGTTCAAACTGAGGATTAATATCTTCCATATCGTAAAGCTGAGTATAAGGCACATTCGCCTCAGCTAACAACACATTCATATGTCCCGGCATTCTTCCTGCAACCGGGTGAATGGCATACTTAACATCAACACCCATCCGCTCAAGTTGATCTGACAACTCCCGGACGCTATGCTGTGCCTGTGCAACCGCCATCCCGTAACCAGGTACAATTACCACAGAACGAGCATAACCCAACATCATCGCCCCTTCTTCTGGATCGATGCTGCGAACAGTTTGATCAACTGCACTACCACCACCAGCACCACCACCAGATGCAGACGCTGAACCAAAAGCACTAAATAGCACACTAAATAAAGAGCGGTTCATTGCCTTACACATAATCTCAGTCAGGATTAAACCAGATGCTCCCACCAAAGCACCAGCGATGATTAACATATTGTTCATCACCACAAAACCAGCAGCAGCAGCAGCAATCCCCGATAACGAGTTTAACAGGGAAATTACCACAGGCATATCACCGCCACCGATGGGGATGACAAACATCACACCCAGCACCAGAGAAACGGCAACCACCCCTAAGAATACAGGTAGGCTGTGGGGGGATACAATTAAGTAGGCACTGCCTGCTATATAAGCACCGAGAAGCAACAGGTTAAACGGTTGCTGCAACGGAAATGTAATCGGAGAACCGCTAATTAAACCTTGCAATTTGGCAAAAGCGAGAAAACTACCGGTGAAAGTCACACCACCAATCAACACATCTAATAGCATCGAGATGTTGACATCTAGGGGTATTGCTTCACCATGATCGAGCAAACGCCAAAATTCCGCAACGGCAACCAGGGCAGAAGCTGCACCACCCAAACCGTTGAGTAAACCCACCATTTGGGGCATTTGCGTCATTTCGACTTTGTAAGCAACGATCGCCCCAATTACCGATCCGATCGCCAAACCTAACAAAATCATCTCATAATTCAACACCTTCTGATCCAGCATTGTCGCGACGATCGCCAGCAACATACCCACCGCTGCAATCAAATTACCATTCCGCGCTGTGGCAGGTGAACCTAGCTTTTTCAAACCGAGAATAAATAAAGATGCAGCGACTAAGTACGTTAGCTGAATCCCAGTTGGTAAAAAGTCGCTCATGCCTTAATCTCCTTTTTCTTGAACATTTGCAACATGCGATCGGTGACGAGGAAACCACCCACCACGTTAACCATCGCTAATACCACAGCAATCAAACCGAGAATTACCGAAAGATTCGTCTCTCTCGCACCACTAGCAACAATTGCCCCAAGTACCGCAATTCCCGAAATGGCATTTGAACCTGACATTAAGGGTGTGTGTAGCGTTGGGGGTATTTTGTTGATGATTTCAAACCCCGTAAATGATGCGAGAACAAATACAAATAAAGCTGCAATTAATGCTTCTGTCATGTGTTGAAAACTCCTGTTTGAAGCGAACCGCAGATGCACGCACCCTCGACGCAGATAATAACCAAATACCTGCATATTATCCGCGTTTATCCGCGTTTATCTGCGGTTAATAATTTCCTAACTAACTGCTGGTTGAGTACTAAAAGCTTGTAGCGCATCTCGCACTCGTGAGTTACGAATTTCGCCAGCGTGGGTAATACAAGCAGCATCAACAATGTCGTCAGCAAAGTTCACCTGTAATGCTTTGTCCTTAATCAGCAATTGCATCAAAGATGTGACATTCTTGGCGTACAATTGGCTGGCGTGGATTGGCATTGATGATGGTAAATTAATCGGACCGATGATAGTAACGCCATTCCAAACAATATCTTTACCAGGTTCAGTACAAGCGCAGTTTCCACCTTGTTCGGCAGCGATATCGACAATTACTGAACCGGGTTTCATTTGCGCTACCATTTCTTCAGTTACAAGTAGCGGTGCTTTTCTCCCTGGAACTTGAGCGGTAGTAATGACAATATCGGCATTTTTAACGTGTTCTGCGACAACTTCTTGAGTGCGCTGTTTGCTAGCTTCGGAGATTTCTTTAGCGTAACCACCAGCGGCAACGGTTTCTTCTTCGAGTTTGACTTCGACGAATTTCGCTCCCAAGCTTTGCACTTCTTCTTTCACAGCGGGACGAATATCAAACGCTTCGACAACAGATCCCAAACGTCGGGCGGTAGCGATCGCTTGCAATCCGGCTACACCAGCCCCCATAATAAATACTTTGGCGGGTGCGATGGTACCTGCGGCTGTTGTCAGCATCGGGAAGTATTTAGGTAAAGCCGCTGCACCAATCAATACCGCTTTATAACCCGCGATTGATGCCTGGGAGGACAAAGCATCCATGCTTTGCGCTCTGGTGGTACGGGGGATCATCTCCATACTCAGAGCCGTTACTTGGCGATTTGCCAGTTGCTGCGCTACTACAGGATTTCCCAAGGGATTGAGGAAACTAATTAATACAGCTCCCTCATGAAGTAAATCAATTTCTGAACGTCCATCTTCTCGTTCTTGTGGGGGACTGACTTTGAGCAGAATATCTGCTTCGCTCCATAATGTGTCAGTATCAGCGATTATTTTCGCTCCTGCTGCTTCATAAGCACTATCAGCGAAAAATGCTCGTTCACCGGCACCGGCTTCTACCCAAACTTCCAAACCTTGTTTTACCAATCTGGCTACAGTGTCAGGAATTAATGCTACACGACGTTCACAAACTTCTATTTCTTTAGCAACCGCTATTTTCATGAAATCTCCTTGAAAGAAATACCTATTGTCTGCAAGATGTGCAAACTTTTTCCACTTTCCGGATTTAGCGCAGGAGATAGCAAGTCTGCCCAGGCTATTATTGTCAACCATAGGAAGGAGCCTTTGCAGTTGCTGCTTGCAGATGTCATCATTTCAGGCAATTGCATTCATATACTGCACATCCTATGTTGAACCCCAAATTTTGCATCTTTGTCTTTAACTTCTTTTAGGCATTGAAAATTTTTTGTATTTTTTCTTTACATTACGGAAGATTTATTATATTGTCTTAACTTGCTTATTCCCCTGAAAAATCTGAACCCTTCCAGTAAAGTTTAACAATCATGAATTTAGCGCAATTCAACAGGCGATCGCTCTTTCTCACAATCAACTTTTATCACAAATCTCTTGCTTTTAGATACACTTCTACATATTTAGAAACATAATCAACTTTGATCAGCGTATTTTCCATACAATTTAAACTAAACTCGTAATTACTCTGTTTGAGCAACCAAACATAAGCAAAAATCAAAAATGACAATCACCGAAATAACCCGGAAATGACTTTATATATCAAGTAAAGCAGCTTCCCATATACCTGGAGAACAGTCCGCATAAATTTAGGTATCATGGCACTTTTCCTTGCCAATTAACGTCCATTGTCATAAAGTCAGTAGTAAAGTTTAGTTAAGAACAATAACGCCTAGTTATTTAAATAAAAGACTTATATCTGTCAGAGGAGCCTAACAATGCGACGTTTACTTTCGGCTTTAGCGGTGACTGGCTGTTTGGTGACTGGGCTGCCAGCCGTCACCTTAGCACAGAGCTTACCTGGATTTACACTCTTTAGCGGGGTTGAAGGCAAAAACCAGCTGCCTTTCCGGTTAGATTTTGGTGGTCAAACAAATGGATGGGATCGCTATAATCTGAGAATTCCCGCCAAAAAAATGAAATTGGCAGTGGCTCAATTCGTCGTTAACTATCCTAATTATTACAAAGGGACTTTTGACGCCAAAAAGATTAACATACTCGTCAATAACAAAAAAGTTGCCGTATCTGAGGTGAAGTGGGATAAAGAAGGACGGGTAATTGAAATCTTCCCCGAAGAACCAGTTCCCGCAGGTACTAACGTTGTCTTGGAATTGTCTAATGTTCAAAACCCAGCCTTCGGCGGCACATTTTACTTTAATTGTCAAGTACTCTCCCCAGGCGATGTACCATTACTACGTTACGTAGGAACCTGGATTATCAGCGTTAATTAGGGGACTGGTTAGTGGTTGGTGGGAGCGTGGGAGCGTGGATAACTGTTAACCAACAACTATAGTGGGTTGCACTTGGATGAAATACAGAACCTCACCCCGTCCGTTCCGGACACCCCTCTCCTTTA
>CASBQA010000369.1 GCA_949127635.1 Nostocales cyanobacterium PMM_0069
GACAAGGGGGACAAGGGGGACAAGGGGGAATTTCTTCGTTATCACTCCCCCCCTCCCACGATGATATCCCCTACGCACCAGATGAACCAGAAGGAAGACAGGTAGAAACTTCTAGCCTGAAAAAATATCCATATGTGCGCGGTAGTGGTAAAGTAGATGCAGTTCTAGCTTGCTTCCAAATGTTAAGTAAGCAATTGAATTTGCCTTTTCGTCGGGAAGTTCTACGTAAGATTTTGCTTTCGCAGGAAAGACGAACAGGTTCGCTATCGTTGCAGCAATGTGGAGCGATCGCAGAATCACTCGGTTTAAATGCCCAACTTATCAGTTTACCAGTTAACGCCGTCGGACGACTTCAAGCACCAGCGATTGTACAATGGCAAGATAGTTTTGCCCTACTTTACGAAATCAATCAACAAGCGATCGTTTTAGGAATTCCCGAAGTTGGAGTTTTACGACAAAAAACCGCAGATGTTGCTAGCATTCTCCTACAATCGGCAACCAAATTAGATGAATCTCCCAAAGAAACTGTTCCAGTTTTGCTGCTGCAACAAACTAGATACACACCACAGCAAAAGTTTGGTTTAAGTTGGTTTTTACCTTCTTTATACAAATATCGTCAAGTACTAATAGAGGTATTTATTGCCTCATTCTTTGTCCAATTGTTTGGGTTAGCAAATCCGTTGATGACCCAAGTTATTATTGACAAAGTTTTAGTGCAGAACAGCGCTGATACTTTGCAAGTATTGGGCGTTTTTCTTATAGTCATTGCAGTATTTGAAGCAATTCTAACTAGCATTCGGACATTTTTATTCGTCGATACCACCAATCGAATTGACTTAGCGCTGGGTTCGGAAATTATTGATCATTTGCTACGTTTACCTTTACGATACTTTGAAAGGCGACCTGTAGGTGAATTATCAACGCGAGTAAATGAATTAGAAAATATTCGCCAATTCTTAACTGGAACAGCTTTAACGGTCGTTTTAGATGCGGTGTTTTCGGTTATTTATATTGTGGTAATGTTTATCTACAGTTGGCTGTTGAGTTTAGTAGCACTCTCCACATTACCCTTATTCGTACTATTAACAACATCAGTTTCGCCAATTGTCCGACGACAACTGCGAACAAAAGCAGAAAGAAATGCCGAAGCGCAATCTCATTTAGTTGAAGTACTATCGGGTATCCAAACAGTAAAAGCTCAAAATATCGAATTGCGATCGCGTTGGCAATGGCAAGAACGTTATGCTCGTTATGTCAGTGCCGGTTTTAAAACAGTTCAAACATCCACCGCAGCAGGTTCCACTAGCAACTTCTTGAGTCAACTTTCCGGTTTATTAGTGTTGTGGGTAGGAGCTTATTTAGTACTCAAAGGCGAACTTACTTTAGGGCAATTAATCGCCTTTAGAATTATAGCAGGTTACGTCACAAGTCCCTTACTACGCTTAACGCAACTGTGGCAAAATTTCCAAGAAACAGCGCTTTCTTTGGAACGATTAAGCGATATTATTGACTCACCTACAGAATCTTCTGAAAGCGATCGCGGTAACATTCCCATGCCGATGATTCAGGGTTCAGTCAAGTATGATAACGTATCTTTCCGCTTCAATCCCAGCGGTCCGATGCAACTTAATAATATCAACTTAGAATTTACCGCTGGTATATTTGTCGGGATAGTTGGTCAAAGTGGTTCAGGCAAAAGTACTTTGATGAAACTTCTGCCACGTTTGTATCCTTTAGAATCAGGTAGAATTTTAATCGACGGTTACGACATCAACAAAGTCGAACTTTATTCCTTAAGAAAACAAATTGGGATCGTACCACAAGACACGCTGTTATTTGATGGAACAATCCAAGAAAATATCGCTTTAAATCATCCAGACGCAACCTCAGAAGAAATTATCGAAGCTGGGAAAATTGCCTTTGCTCACGAGTTCATTATGAACCTAGCCAATGGTTACAATACCAGAGTTGGAGAACGTGGAGCATCCCTTTCTGGGGGACAGCGACAAAGAATAGCGATCGCTCGAACCATCCTGCAAAACCCGCAAATGCTCATTCTCGACGAAGCTACCAGCGCGTTAGATTACGAATCAGAACGACAAGTTTGTTTAAATTTAGCCGAAGCATTTAAAGGACGTACAGTTTTCTTTATTACCCACCGTCTCACCACAATCCGCAATGCTGATTTGATTTTAATGCTCGATCAAGGCTTTGTAGTTGAACAAGGAACCCATCAACAATTAATGAGTGAAAAAGGTCGTTATTACTGTTTATATCAACAACAAGAAGCACAACTTTAGGGACTAGGGACTGGGGACTGGGGACTGGGGATTAGGAAAAAATTATTACCAATAACCCATTGCCCAATAACCCAATGCCCAATGCCCAATGCCCATTGCCCATTATCAACCATCAACCAATGAATTCTGAATTTGACCAACCTGTAATTTTACAGCGATCGCCTATATTATCACGAGCAGTACTTTGGGGTATTGTTGGTGTAACTAGCTTCACGCTAATTTGGTCTGCTGTTGCAAAAATTGAAGAAGCGATTCCGGCAACTGGTAAACTAGAACCACAAGGAACAGTCAGAGAAGTTAAAGTACCGCTGAATGGCTTAGTAAAAGAAGTTTATATTAAAGACGGTCAACAAGTTAAGCAGGGAGACTTGCTATTGCGTCTTGATCACACTGCACAAAAAGCGCAAAAAGTCTACTTGCAGAAAGTTCGTAATAATTTACTACAAGAAAATCAATTTTATCAATCCCAAATGAGTGATAAAGTTCGCGTACCGTTAAAAAATCAGATAAAATTGCCTGAAGAGATTGCAATATTAACGAAAAATCGTGCAGGTTTGGTTGCAGAAAATCAACTTTATCGAGTGCAACTTTCGGGAAACTCATCAGGAGTAAATCTGACAGCCGATCAGCAATTACGCTTGCAAACCAATCAGCAAGAACTGAAAACCAAAGCTGCTACAGTGAAGTTAGAAGCCTCGCAATTAGAAAAGCAGGTGATACAAAATCAGGTAAAATTGGCGAATGCGAAAAACGTTTTAAAAATCAATCAAGGCATTCTCAAAGACTTAGAACCATTATTTAAACAAGGTGCGATCGCTCGTCTGCAATACTTACAGCAAGAGCAGCAAGTTAGCACTCAGCAATCTGATGTCGATGAGTTAACCCAAGAAGGAGAACGTTTAAAGTTAGCGATCGCACAATCTGGGCAACGTCTGCAAAATACCATGTCTGCGTCCACCCAGGATTTGTGGACGAAAATAGCCGATAATGATAAACGCATCGCAGAAATAGACAGCCAATTAAAAAAGGCGATCGTTGAAAACGAAAAGAACATTGCCGAGATGGATAACCAAATCAGCCAAAACCAAGTTTCTTTAGATTATCAAGAAATTCGTTCCCCAGTCAATGGTACAATATTTGATTTGAAAGCCAGCAACCCTGGATTTGTGGCAAATTCCACCGAACCCGTTCTCAAAGTTGTCCCCGAAAACTCTCTCAAAGCCGAAGTATTCCTAACTAACAAAGACATCGGTTTCGTTAGAGCAGGAATGCCTGTAGACATAAGAATTGACTCTTTTCCCTTTAGCGAATTTGGTGACATTAAAGGTACCCTAGAATCCATTGGTTCCGATGCCTTACCACCTACACAAATTCGTCCCTACTACAGCTTTCCCGTCACAGTGCGTTTAAATCAGCAAGCACTTATGCTTAAAGATAAACAACTACCTCTTCAATCAGGCATGTCAGTAAGTGTTAACATCAAACTCCGAAAACGCACAATTTTGAGCATCTTCATAGACGGATTTACCCAACAAATAGAAAGCCTCAAATTCATGAGATAAACGTAGTAAGCGCTAAAGCGCTTTCTTATTCCATAATTAATAGCCATTTCAAATTGTTTAGTGAAAAACAAGATACCCGACTTATCTAAAAATTCGGCTATCTGAAACAAAATATTACTATACCTCAATACCGTTCAGTTAAGCCCAAAATCCTTTTAACTTTTATCTTTTGAAAACACCATTAATTACAAATTATATCGTGTCCGATAAATTACCCATAATGTAAAGACGTTCCAGTGGAACGTCTCTACGACGGTTGCGACATTTTTATTAATGTTAATTAAACGGACATGATATTATTGGAATCTTGAGGGTGTCCACAATGTTTACAATGTGGCAAATTTTGGTAAGTAAGATTGTGGCAGTTTTGGCATTCAACGTATTGATAATAACCGCAGTGCGGGCAATAAACATCATTGTGCTGAATTTTCTTAGCACAATTGAGACAGCGTGATTTTTGAACTCTACTAGCTGCCTGGACTTTAGGATTAAAGACAATTTTTTGGAGAAACTTGATAATTCCAAAACCAATAAGTGGAATCAGCAACACATAAGCATAACTAATTAAGAAAAGTAAACCGCCAAAAAAGGTGCTAACGATATCAAAGATAAACTGAAATATTGCACCGATTTGCAGAAATTCAAATACTTTAAGTAATAGCGGGATAAAAAAGATAACCAGCAAATGCCAGCTAATTAGTGAGATGAGTCCATGTCCTCTCCTCTGAGCAAATTTATAACTTAATAAAGCAACAACAATCAGCGGTAAAAGAAACAGACACTGAAAAGCAAGCTGAATGCTAGGATACCAAAATGACGCTTGTTTATAGCCCTTTTCAACTGCCGTAAATTTATCATTATCTTTAAGGAAAGCTATAAAATTAACGCTTTCTGGTTTTGCAAGCAGTACATTTTTCAGATTAGAAATTTCATTTTTCAGATTAGAAATTTTTCTGCTGTTTTGGTCTAACTCCTGTTTGGCTTTTTCAGCACCAACTGAATTAATTGATTGCCCTGGAGCTTGACCTGCTATTTTTTCTAAGAGCGTTGAGTCATATTGAGCGCGAATATTACGATTGGTTTGTTCAAGTGAATTAATGTCTGCTTCTTTCCGAACAATGCTCTTGATGATTTGCTGCTGATTTTCGGAATTTATAGTCTTATCTTTATAAGTTGCATAATTAAAGCATATTTCAGAAACTTTACCTAGATGTCCTGCTTGTGGTTGTTGATAAGTTTGCTGTAATGATGGTGAATTGATAGTGTTATATGTTGGTGAAAGCTTTAAAATTTCATAATCTTTATCTTTCGCAGTTTCTGCCCGGTAATTTTTCCACTCAGAGTAACATGGATAAACCTGAGTCGGGTTCAGATGCCATTTGCTAATATCATCCAACCCCGTAAAAACATTGATTAAAATAAAAATATCAATCAAAATAATGACAATCAAGCTCACTTTATTTAGTGGTTCGTTGTTGATTGTCCTTGAATTACTAAAAAATTGACTGAAAAGACGACGTATTCTGGCAAACATATTATTTTTTAACAGGACTTACGAAAAATCTATGATGCTTATATTGGAGAATATGAAGAAGAAGGAGAAGTGACAGAGTTAATTCTGCACTAAAATGGATAAGAAATGCCTGGTAAAAAGATTAAGTAAGTATTAACATTTACCTTAAGCAGTTTCACTGATCTCAGATTGTTTCTTGCCCAGATATAACATGATGATAGTCTGAGCGTCGATGTCCTACTGTAGCGTGGGTGTAAACTATGGAACTTTTGCTGACAACTTATGATTCTGCTCTCTTCAACAAAATCGGCTTCTATGTTGGTCAAGCAATTATTGCCATTCAAGACAACCAACCAGAATTATTGCTGGAAAAATATAGAAACGTACCTTGGAATAGCCGCCATCAATTTAGTTTAACAGCAAAATTAACCGAAATACTTCGCCAAAGTAACGACTGGGACACATTAATTAATACATTGCAAGGATTTCTAAAAGTTTTATTAATTCCTGAATCCTTCAACTCACCAATATTAATAAAATTAATTGAAGATATTCGTCTACTAAATCCGGCAAAAGTTGAGTTAAATGGTTCAAACAGCCTCAACACAATTAACCGAGTATCATCAGAAATAGTAACTAATGGTTCTTTGTCGCAAACAAAAATAGCAATTTTACTTTTGGATGCAGAAAACCTACAAATAAACGCCGAAACTGAACAATTCTTAACAACAGTTTGCACTTGTCCGATTCAAGTTAAAATTGCCTTTGCTAATTGGCGCAGCATGGGTAAACTAGATGTTCAATTTCATCAGCGTGGCTACGACTTGATTCATGTCCCCGCAGGTAGAGACAATGCTGATGGAAAAATGATAGCCTTTGGTTCCTCAATTCATGAGCATTATCCAAAAGCCAAGGAAGTTTTAGTTTGTTCCTCAGACACGGTAATGACTAACCTGTGCAACCATCTTCAGCAAAATGGATTAACAGTGTATCGGGTTAACAAGCAAGGAAACAATATAACAGTACTTAATATCTCTACAGGCAAAAATAACAATTATTCTCTGAATATATTACCAGAGATACCAACAATTGAACAGTTTCTTCATCAAATAAAAGAATTAATTAAAGTTGAACAAACGCGTACTAAAAACTGTTGGGTAGAACTTGCTACTCTTTCTCAGATATTTAAAGACAAATACCAATTAACTATCAGTCAAGTTCTCTCTAAGCATCTTCCCGGTAAAAAAGCAAGAGATATTTTTGTTAATTATCCTACCGAGTTTGTAGTTCACCAAATGAGTGAGCAGTCTGAATTATATGTAACGCTGTTTGAAATAAATCAAGTGCAGCAAGTAGAGAAAAGTAATGAGGATGTTCAACAAACTAATGTAGCATCATTATCGAGCATTAATTCCAAAATAGATTTGGAAGAAGCGCTGAAGAATATTATAAAAAAGTTAACTACTCAATCTTCTAACAGCTACATTTGCGTTGGAATTTTAGCTAGCAAATTTAGTCAACAACATGGTACATCTATTACTAACCAAATCAAATCTTTGCATCTAAGTGGTAATTATATGAAATTTTTGCAATCATGCGATTCTTTTGAGCTAGAAAAAATAGCCGATCGCTGGCATGTAGCACTACGTCAAGCCTCAAATGTTACAGTTTATTACAAAATTTGAGAAATTTATAACAAAGACTCTGCGCTTACCTCAGCGTCACGCGTGCGTTTAACCTCATGCCCTTTATTATGTATGATGTAAATAAATGTAAAGAACACAATACATGATAAAGTCATTGCCAGTGCGTTGGCGCCATATTAACTCGCTTTCATAACATATTATGTTTTTTTCGGGTCAAAAACAAAGCTGTTCTTACTTAATCTAGCTTAGGAAAGACCTGAAAATCCGGCAAAAAAGGCAAAATCTAGAGACAGATAACCTATTCCGCTGGATTTTCGTAATTTATGAAAATTGCTCACGTCCATTTCTACGTAGAAGATGCACTCGTTTGGCAAGACTGGTTTGTCAGCCATCTCGGCTTTCAAGCAGTAACGGATTATATGATCCCCCTAACCTTGACAAACGAGTGCAACGAGTACGGATTGTTTCACACTTGCACAAAAGTAGTCA
>CASBQA010000370.1 GCA_949127635.1 Nostocales cyanobacterium PMM_0069
CATTAATGAGATTCAAAGACTCATTAATGAGGTTCAAAGACTCATTAATGAGGTTCAAAGACTCATTAATGAGGTTCAAAGACTCATCGACGAGTATAAAAGACTCATTAATGAGGTTCAAAGACTCATCGACGAGTATAAAAGACTCATTAATGAGGTTCAAAGACTCATTAATGAGGTTCAAAGACTCATTAGCCTATTCCTTATTTTCTCCTAGATTACGCGCAGCGAGATACTCGTACATTTTCCAACGCGCATCCACTTCAGATTGCGCTTCTTCTAAAAGACGTTTGGCAACTTCGGGTTTACTCTTAGTCAGCATCTTGAAGCGATTTTCTTGATACATCGACTGTTCTACCGGCTGCTTCGGCTGACGCATATCTAATTGTAATGGATTCTTACCCGCTTGCTGCAATTCGGGATTGTAACGATATAGCAACCAACGTCCTGATTCTACCAAAGTTTTTTGATGATTCATCGCTGTGGTCATGTTGATGCCGTGGGCGATGCAATGACTGTAAGCGATAATCAGTGATGGTCCGTCGTAAGCTTCTGCTTCCAGAAATGCTTTTAGGGTGTGTTCATCTCTCGCACCAAGGGCTACACTCGCTACGTAGGCATTACCGTAAGTCATGGCAATCAGCCCTAAATCTTTCTTCCCTGCTGGCTTACCACTAGAGGCATATTTAGCGATCGCTCCTCGTGGTGTAGCTTTGGATGATTGACCACCAGTGTTAGAATACACTTCAGTATCCATGACCAAAATGTTGACATTGCGATCGCTGGCAAGGACATGATCCAATCCACCAAAATCAATATCATACGCCCAACCGTCACCCCCAACAATCCAGACGCTTTTTCTCACCAAGTAGTCAGCAAGGGATTTAAGATTATTAACCGCAGATGAACGCGGATTAACGCTGATATTCTTCTCTTCCATCTGCGTCCATCTGCGTTCATCTGCGTTTACAATTTCCGAATCTTGGATTTCATCTAATCTTTGTTTCAAAAGCGCTACTTGTTCGCGTTGTTCCCAAATGTCTGCTTCAGATTTTTGCTTCTGCTTGAGGATGGATTGAACAAGATTTTCGCCGATTTCACCACTTAATTGTTGCAGTAGTTCGGCAGCAAATTCGGCTTGCTTGTCTAGAGAAAGACGAAAGCCAAGACCGAATTCGGCGTTATCTTCAAAAAGACTATTCGACCAAGCAGGACCTCTTCCTTCAGCGTTTGTTGTCCAAGGGGTGGTGGGGAGGTTTCCACCGTAAATTGAAGAACAACCTGTAGCATTGGCAATGACAGAGCGATCGCCAAACAGTTGTGTTAATAATTTTAAATAAGGCGTCTCCCCACAACCAGCACAAGCACCGGAAAATTCAAATAAAGGTTCTTGCAATTGCTGTTGACGAATCTGATTGACTTTTAATTCGCGGCGGTCAGGATTTGGTAAACTGAGAAAGAAATTCCAGTTTTCCCGCTCTTGCTCGCGTAAAGGCAACTGTGCTTCCATATTAATCGCCTTGCGCGTCGGCTCTAACTTATTTTTAGCCGGACAAATATCTACACAGATAGCGCAGCCTGTACAGTCTTCTGGGGCTACCTGAATGGTAAATTGCTGATTAGCAAAGTCTTTATCTTTCGCTTCAGTTGACTTGAAAGTTGCTGGTGCCTTGGCTAACTCCCCTGGTTCATAAACCTTGCCTCGAATGACTCCATGAGGACAAACCATAATACATTTGCCACACTGCACGCAGACATCCGCATCCCAAACGGGAATCTCTGTAGCGATATTGCGTTTTTCCCATTTAGCAGTGCCGGTAGGAAAAGTCCCATCAATAGGTAGCGCACTTACAGGTAAATCATCACCTTCCCACGCCATGATTTTACCCAAAACTGACTGCACAAATTCGGGAGCGTCATTCAAAGGTAGAGACGTTCCACTGGAACGTCTGTACAAAAGTGATGAGTTTGGAGTTAAGTCAATATCTCTCACATCGACCTTATGCAAATTCTCCAGCGTCTGGTCTACAGCTTGCAGATTCTTCTGGACAACTTCTGCACCTTTTTTGCCGTAGGTTTTTTCAATTGCTTGCTTGATTTTAGTTATGGCTTCTTCTTGTGGCAAGACACCCGCTAAAGCAAAGAAGCACACTTGCATAATAGTGTTAATTCTACCGCCCATGCCGCTGTTTTTGGCAACTTCGGTAGCATTGATGACGTATAATTTAAGTTGCTTGGCGATAATTTGTTGCTGTACTTTTAGCGGGAGATGTTCCCAGACAATATCAGCATCATAAGGACTGTTGAGTAATAAAATTGCCCCAAACGCAGCCGCTTTCAGTACATCTACCCGCTCTAAAAATTCCCAGTGATGGCAGCCAATAAAGTTGGCTTTGTCAATTAGGTAGGTTGAGCGAATAAGTTGTTGACCAAAGCGCAGATGAGAAACGGTCATTGAGCCAGATTTTTTGGAGTCGTAGACAAAGTAGCCTTGAGCGTTGTTGTCTGTTTGTTCACCAATAATCTTGATTGAGTTTTTATTAGCACCAACTGTGCCATCAGAACCTAATCCGTAGAACATTGCTCGGACGACGTTATCCGGTTCGGTGGAGAAGTTCGCGTCAAAGTTTAGGGAGGTGTGGCTTACGTCGTCGTTGATACCGATGGTAAAGTGGTTTTTCGGTTTTGGCTGTGCCAGGTTGTCGAAAACACCTTTAACCATCGCTGGGGTAAATTCTTTAGAAGAAAGACCGTAACGACCACCGATGATTTTGGGCATAGGTGTAGAGACGTTCCGGTGGAACGTCTCTACGGGTTGCCATTCTTCATGGATAGCGGCAACTACATCGAGATACAAGGGTTCGCCGGCGCTACCTGGTTCTTTGGTGCGGTCGAGGACTGCGATCGCTTTCACACTCTTGGGCAAAGCTAAGACAAAGCGTGTTGCGTCAAAGGGGCGATATAATCTGACTTTGAGGACACCGACTTTTTCCCCACCGGCGTTAAGATAATCTACGGTTTCGTGTACTGTCTCGCAGCCGGAACCCATAAGTATAATGACACGTTCGGCATCAACCGCACCGTGATATTCAAAGATTTGGTAATGTCGTCCAGTGCGATCGCCTAACTTGTCCATGATTCGCTGAACAATACCCGGACAAGCGTTGTAATATAAGTTAGCGGCTTCGCGGGATTGAAAGTAAACATCCGGGTTTTGAGCCGTTCCTCGCAATACTGGACGATCTGGGGTGAGAGAGCGATCGCGGTGAGCGAATATAAGATCGTCGTTAATAAGCGATCGCAAATCCTCCTCTTCCAGCAATTCGACTTTTTGCACTTCATGAGAGGTGCGGAAGCCGTCGAAGAAGTGCATAAACGGCACTCGCGCTTCTAAGGTGGCAGCGTGAGCAATCAGGGCAAAATCTTGACTTTCCTGCACTGAGGCAGAACACAGCATTGCAAAGCCAGTAGCACGCGCTGCCATGACATCACTTTGGTCGCCAAAAATTGACAAAGCGTGGGTAGCCAAAGAACGTGCAGCAACGTGAATCACAGCGCTAGTCAGTTCCCCAGCGATTTTGTAGAGGTTGGGAATCATCAACAATAATCCCTGAGATGCCGTGAAGGTGGTAGTCAGGGAACCTGTTTGTAATGCCCCATGTACGGCAGCAGCAGCTCCACCTTCGCTTTGCATCTGAATTACGCTTGGCACAGTACCCCACAAATTACGCCGGCTTTCAGAAGACCATGCATCTGCCCATTCACCCATTGCGGAAGAGGGCGTGATGGGATAAATAGCAATTACCTCATTTAATCGATAAGCAACACGGGCAACAGCCTCGTTGCCGTCGATGGTTGCAAAGTTTTTCTTCATCATTTTCTCCTGCTAGATTGCCCGGATGCGAAGATATTTATATTACTGATTGTTAAATTTGACTATTCTCCCCTTCCCTTGTAGGGAAGGGGCTGGGGGTTAGGTCTGCAAATCGCTATATTTAGTGTTTCAATTTAAATAACCAAACAAGAAGTCTTTCAAAATATTATTTGAAAGTACTTAAATAAATGTGTGATAAGTTTGACAATCAAAATAATTTAATTTGTCACACTGGCTACAAAAAAACAAGCGATCGCCTGATTAACATGTACAGGCGATCGCTATGAAAGTTAGGTAGTGTACCCTAAAGCTATTTAGGAATGAGGAAATTGATTATTTTTTAGGTGCTGAAGTAGTAGGAGTGGAATTTTGCTGACGCAAACGTAATTGTGCTTTTTGCTCAGGGGTCAGAACTGCTTCCATTTGTTGTTGCGACGATAGCATGATTTGCTGCAATTGAGTCCGCTGTTTTGGGGTAATTACTGCCGCAAAAGCTTCGCGCTGAGATTTACCTGACTGGATAGCGGTTTGAATTTGCGTCCGTTGGTCTTTTGTCAGCACTTGGTCAACTTGCTTGAAGACATTATTGCGAATTTGCTCAATTTGGGTTTTTTGTTCCGGTGTGAGTTGGATATCACCGCTTTGTTGAGCAGGTTTTGTTGGTTGTGTTTGTGTTTGTGCCAGTCTTACTGGTGCATTAGAAGTGGTTTCTGCCTTGACCGAGAAGGGAACTGCCGTTAAAGTTAGGGCGAACGCTCCTGCTATCAGTGATAAGTTTTTGAACTTCATTTATTGCCTCGTGGATTTCTCCAGTTTTTCTTCACTATTATAGAATCCTAAATTAATCATCACGTCCGGGAGAATGACGAATACTAGTATTTATTACTAAAGTTATATTTTTTTTGGACGATTGTCATCTAAATTTGTGTGTGTGGCGGAAAATCTCATCCGCCACAATCTAGTTAATAACCGGGTTTGAGGTTAATTACTCTAAGAATTGGGTTTCTGACGACGCGATCGCATATTATCTTGAAATTCCTTGAGTTGTTGCTGCTGTTGGGGAGTCAGAATTGCTTGGATCTGATTTTTCTCTGATTCCCTAATTTCGCGCATCTTGGTTTTCTGTTCTTCAGTTAGATTTAAAGAAGCCCAACCCTTCTTTCCACCCTCACCTTGACCTCTTTGTTGTCGAGGTTGACCCTGACGTGCTTGTTTTGCAGCTTCTAGCTGTTGTTTTTGTTCTGGGGTGAGAACTGCATCCATTTGAGTGCGACTATTGCGACGAATCTCTTTAATTTTAGTTTTTTGTTCTTCGCTTAGTCCCAAGCGTTCAAATGGACCATTGTGAGCTTGTTTGACTTGTGTTGCTGTTTGCGCCATTTGTTGCGCGTTGACGATGAAAGGAGTTGCACTTAAACTGAGGGCGATCGCACCAGCTATCAGGTATAAATTTTTAAGTTTCATTTATTAGTTTTTGGCTTTCCTTGTCTGCTCCCACCATCATATGAATGTATCTGTTACAAGACATGCGGAAAAAGTCACGAATAAACCCATGACTTAAGTCATGATTAAAATTTGATAAATGTGACTCGTAATTTGTGTAAGTTAAAAATTAGGAGTTAGGAGTTAGGAGTTAGAAGTTGTAGAGACGAAAGGGTATCACGTCTGTACGAATAGTGGAGCAATTTCTCTTGACTATTGACTCTTGACTATTGACTCTTGACCATTGACTATTGACTCTTAACTATTAACTAATTCCCAAAGTGCAACTTATGAGCCGCCCAATTGAATTTAAAAATCATCCTTTTCGGTTTTTGCTTTATTTAGAGTGGATATTACTCGCATTTTCAGCTATCAGCGCAGTTTTACCATTTCGGTCTGAGCGATTTCAGACCAACTTTCCAGAACTAACAATTGCTTGTCTGATGCTTTTTGGTTTAATGGGCTTAAGATTGCCTACAAGTAATCAAAGAAATAAATTACTTTATACAGCTTTGGAAATAATCTTAATTTTAATAACCGCTTTTTTGGGGGGTGGAACTGCTCGACTGTTTCCTTTTCTTAACATGATTATAGTCACTCGCAGTTGCTTAATTTTTCAGTTTAATGGTCGTTTAGTAGTTGCGAGTTTATCATTTATCTTAATTTTAATAACGCTGACACAGCGGTTTTCCCGATTTCCATTACCACCAAAAGCACAAGAGCGATTTTGGTTTTTGACATTCAGCTTTATGATTTCGTTTGGATTAGCTTTAGTATTTGTGTTATTGTTAATGAATGCAATATTATCTGAACGGCAGAGTCGAGAAAAACTAGCGATCGCTAACGAAAAGCTGCGAGAATATGCCCTGAAAATTGAAAATCAAGCTACTCTCGAAGAACGTAACCGCATCGCACGAGAAATTCATGATTCTTTAGGACATTCTCTCACTGCTTTGAATCTCCAACTAGAAACTGCTTTAAAATTATGGCAATCTAATCCTACCAAAGCTCAAAATTTCTTAGCTAGAGCAAAAGAATTAGGTTCCAAAGCATTGCAAGATGTGCGACAATCAGTTTCGACAATGCGCTCTCACCCTTTACATTCAGAATCTTTAGAACAAGCGATCGCTATACTTGCAGAAGATTTTTTTCGCTCAACTGGTGTTGTGCCAATTTGCCAAATTAACCTCGCTTATCCCCTACCACCAGAAATTAGCACCGCTGTTTACAGGATTATTCAAGAATCATTAACAAACATTTCTAAATATGCAAATGCTACAGAAATTAAAATACAATTAACTACGACAACAAATATAAATTTAATAGTTGAGGATAATGGTAGAGGATTTGATGTAGAGCAAAACACAACTGGTTTTGGATTGCAAAGTATGCGCGATCGCACTTTAGCACGGGGAGGTGAATTTCAAATTAACAGCGCTCCCGGTTTAGGTTGTAAGATCATAGTTGATATTCCTTTTCCCTCGTTTTAATATAGTAATCATATTTTAGTGACATCTGTTAACGAACCGCACTCGGACACCAATAACAGAAATAGTAATGATGGAGAATCTCAAGTTTTTCATTTAATTTGCTAATATATAAAATTGAAAACCGATATGATTAAAGTTTTAATTGTAGATGACCAAAATTTAATTCGCCAAGGATTAAAAGCATTATTAGAATTAGAAGCAGATTTAGAAATTATTGGGGAAGCCGAAAACGGTGAACAAGCAATTAATTTTATTGCCCAATTGCAGCCAGATGTGGTATTAATGGATGTAAGAATGCCGATTATGGATGGAGTTGCAGCTACGCGAGAAATTAACAAGCGTTTTACCAAAGTTAAAGTTTTAGTGCTGACAACTTTTGATAATGATGAATATGTGTCAGCGGCATTGCAGAATGGAGCAATGGGTTATTTACTTAAAGATACACCTTCCGAAGAATTGGCTGTAGCGATTCGCGCCGTCCACAAAGGATATACTCAACTAGGACCAGGAATAGTAAAAAAACTTTTGACTCAGTTTCCCGCAGTAACAGCATCTGAGTTACCCCCAATACCAGCTAGTTTAGCTGAACTTACCCCTAGAGAAAAAGAGGTTTTGCAGTTAATTGCAACAGGTGCAAATAATAAAGAAATTGCTCAAAAATTATACATTTCTGAGGGAACGGTGAAAAATCACGTCACAAATATTTTGAATAGATTAAATTTACGCGATCGCACTCAAGCAGCGATTTTTGCCAACACGTTTTCGGCTTATTTAAATAATTAAAAACTTTCTTACTCTGTGTCTTTGTGTAGGAGTGCGTGAATTCTCATTAGATATCTCCAGAGTCATAGGTAGAGACGTAGCAGTGCTACGTCTAATCAAGGGTTTCGGGCAACGCATAATTAATTTCTACTCCTTGCCTATTTAAACAAACTCAGGCATTTTCTAGCGCTAGGCGGATAAAATCTTCAGGTTTCATAAATAATTAAAAATGGGACAGCTTTATATTTTTAAGTTAACGTAGAGTTGGCAATGCCTATTATTCGTAAATTTATTTCCAAGTAGTTTGTCAAAAATGTTACTTTTGCGAAAACAAACAGCATTCTACCTAAAAGACTTAGAAACACCTGTAGGTAAAGCAATTAATCTCACAATTGCTGGATTAGTTCTACTGTCTTCAGTAATATTTGTAGCGGACACTTATACTATTCCCAATACAGTTAGATTTCAATTAAATATAGTAGATACCGTAATATCGATAATTTTTGCCGTAGAATATGCACTCCGGTTGTGGAGTGCAGACAACAAAATTAAGTATATTTTTAGTTTTTACTCGATTATTGATTTAATGGCGATTTTGCCGTTTTTTCTGGGAATGGCTGATATTAGATTTATTCGGTTGCTGCGATGGTTTAGAATTTTACGGTTAATCAGGTTTCTAGATAGAAAATCTTTGTTTGGTAATATTAACACCGAAGATGGTCTAATTTTTGGGCGGATATTATTTACCTTATTTACAATAATATTTATTTATTCCGGCTTAATTTATCAAGTTGAGCATCCAGTTAACCCGAAAGTTTTTAGTACTTTTTTGGATGCATTTTACTTTTCGATTGTCACCATGACAACTGTGGGATTTGGTGATGTTACACCAATTTCTGAATTAGGTCGTTTGCTGACAGTATCGATGATTCTAACAGGTATTGCGCTGATTCCTTGGCAAGTGGGTGATTTAATTAAGCGGTTGGTAAAAACTGTTAATCAAGTAGAAACTGTTTGTTCGGGTTGTGGTTTAGCTTTTCACGATGCAGATGCTCAATTTTGTAAAGCTTGTGGTACAAAGTTATCTGGTATAGAATGTGAAGTTTCAACTTATTCCCTTGACAAATAGACATAGGAGTGAAATTAATTATGCGTTGCCCGAAACCCTTGTAAAGACGTTCCAGTAAAGACGTTCCAGTGGAACGTCTCTACGTCTTTTCGGGAAATCTACTATATATACGTGTGCTACAATGTGTAATTAAGAGATTTAACCCGTTAATACGGTAGCTCAAAGTTTAAAAATATGCTGCGTAAAGACATCCCAAACTCAGAAGCAGAAACGCCAATATATAGGCTGATTGGTATTTTGGGTGTATTAGTGGTGTGCTGTGCGATCGCTATTCTCACATCCGGTATGCATTTTCTGGTGTTGTATGGTTGTGTAATTACCATCACTTTGTTTGTCAGCGGTTGGTTGGTGCAAGATCCAACCAAAAATCAAGCTTTACCGTTAATTCCCACAGCACCAGATCCTTACGAAATTGCCTATTTAGATACTGGAGAAATCGGAGTTATCGAGGTAGCTGTTATTGACTTGATACAAGGCGATTATTTGCAAGTTATCAACAAAGAGTTGATTCAAATTGGGGA
>CASBQA010000371.1 GCA_949127635.1 Nostocales cyanobacterium PMM_0069
TACCTTTACCTTTTGCTTAAGGGTATCGGTAGACTTAATAAATTTAAAAGTGAATTTGAAATTTTCCCAAATCGCAGCAATCATATGAAAGTCTTAGCGACGGAGGTTTTGAGGAAACAAACGATCGCTATTTTATTTTCTGTTTAATAAAAGTCACAACTTGAGTTAACTGTTTCTTTAAACCATCAATTTCCGCTTGCATCTTGACAATTTTATCATTTAATGCAGCAATTTCGGCAGTAGGAGCGATGTTCAAAGACCCGCCAGGAGCGATCGCACTAGAATTTACATCTCCATTTTTCGCAGCAACGGCTGCTACTGAGGCTGGTTCCGGACGCGGCTGTTTAGCTTTTGTCATCGCTAACTTAATTGAGGCAATTAGTTGCTTTTGGTCAAAAGGCTTTCCGAGAAACTCAAAATATTCAAAGGGTTCGGGGATTTTCTCCGTCACCTCTTCTTTCCGACCAGACATAAGTACTAAGGGAATCTTTCTTAGTTCTGGTTGAGCTTGAATCTGCTGGAAAACTTCCCAGCCACTCATTTTCGGCAAAAGGAAATCCAACATAATCAGGCTGAGTTTTTCCTGAAGAATGAAATTTAATCCTTCTAAGCCGTCTTTTGCTTCCAGTACCTCAAAATTGCCCGGAGGCAACATTTCCCGTACTTTCACCCTGACAACTGTAGTGTCATCGATAACTAGAATCTTGTTACTTGCCACGACTAATTACTCTAACAGAAACTTTAGGTTGAGATGGCGGCTTTGCCAATTAAGGTTGAGAATCCTCCCACTATATATGACATTTATATTGATTGGGGGATAGTAATTTCTGGGAGATGCGACAATAATTTAGGTATCTTACAGAGCGTATACTGATATTTAGTAAGATTAGTGTAAATGTGATCTTTAAATCACAGGGCATAGGGCATAGGGCATTGGTAACAATTTTTCCCCTTTCCCATGAGTTCCTTTCTCCCTCTTCAAATTCCCAAAACCTTGATTTTTCGTTATCTTGCGTAAATCATATAACTGAATTTTGCATCTGGAATTATTTATGACCTCTTCGCAACCAGCGCAACTCAAGTCAGAGATTATGGCAATGCCAACGTGGTTACGTCGTCCCATTGGCAAAGCTAGTGAACTCTCGACGGTACAACGCATTATTAAGCAACGCCAAATTCACACGATTTGTGAAGAAGGACGTTGCCCCAATCGCGGGGAATGCTACTCCCAAAAAACGGCAACTTTTTTACTTATGGGTCCCACATGTACCCGGTCTTGCGCTTTTTGTCAAGTAGATAAAGGTCATGCACCTATGCCTGTGGACTCCTCAGAACCGCTGCATGTGGCAGAATCAGTGCAGCTTTTGGGATTACGTTATGTGGTATTGACTTCTGTGGCTCGTGATGACTTACCAGATCAAGGAGCAGGTCATTTTGTCAAAACGATGGAAACTATCCGCGCTTTGAACCCAGAAGCTCAAATCGAAGTGCTGACACCTGACTTTTGGGGTGGTGCGCTTAAGAGTGAAGAAGATCAACGCCAACGGATAGAAAAGATTGTCAAAGCGCACCCTGCTTGTTATAACCACAATATTGAGACGGTGCGACGATTGCAAGGTCCAGTGCGCCGAGGTGCGAAGTACGATCGCTCGCTAAGGGTACTTTCTCTAGTCAAAGAGATTCAGCCGACAATTCCCACCAAATCAGGTTTGATGCTGGGACATGGTGAAACGATTGATGAAGTCATCGAAACAATGGCGGATCTGAGGACTGTAGGATGCGATCGCCTGACTATCGGTCAGTATATGCGTCCTTCTTTAGAACATCTGCCAGTACAAAAATATTGGACACCCAAAGAATTTGATGAGCTTGGCACAATAGCAGAAGAAATTGGATTTAGCCACGTTCGTTCTGCTCCTCTAGTTCGCAGTTCCTACCACGCCGGCGAAAGCGTTTGATCAATTAAGTGGCTACGGTGTACACACAAATCATCGAATTACCCAAAAAGGAGTGAAAAACGAAAAACCTCACCCTGTCCGTTCCGGACATCCCTCTCCTTATCAAGGAGAGGGAAAGATTTTAGCGTAGCTAAAAGCGAGGGTGAGGTTTTTCCGACTTGTGTGTACACGGTAGGATCAAGTGGAGGGGATGCGGAGATGAGGAGACATTTTAGAATCCAATGCCCAATGCCCATTGCCCAATGCCCTATAATACATTTTGTTGACTGGTGCTGTTTTAGGGTACAAAATCCACAAAAATATTTTTGATGAGTGTCGCTAAATATGACGACTCTTTGCTATTTGTTAAGAAGATTGTAATTAGGAGAGGAAACTATGACAGCTCAAGCCAAGAAACCTACAAATCCAAAAGTCGGTGCAGAAGTTGCTCAAACGGGCGCTAAAGCTCCCTTTCCCTTTCGCACCGGAATTAGTTTATTTCTCCTAGCTGGTAATTTCCTGATAGCAGCAATTTACTTCCATCTGGTTAACTTTTAGTTGCTAGGCTCCAGTTAAGAGTCCGTAGTCAAAAGTCAAAAAGTCCAGAGTCAAAAAGTTAAAATTTTGACTTTTGACTTTTGACTTTTGACTCTTAATTGAATTTGGTGTTGCTCAAATCGTACCTTTGAACAAACCTTTGGGACGAATTAGCAGCACCAAAATCATAATGAACAGCGCCACACCTTGTTTATACTGAGAACCCAGTCCAGGGATGATGGTGCTGACTTCTTGAACGATACCGATGATAAAAGCAGCTGCGATCGCTCCATAAGGATTGCCAATTCCCCCCAGAATCACTGAGGCAAACATCGGTAAAATCAAAAACCATCCCATGTTCGGGCGCACAGCTGTAATTAACCCGTACATACTGCCTCCCAAGGATGTGAGCGTCCCGGCAATTATCCAAGTCCAAAGAACTACAGTGTCAACATTAATACCAGAAACTCTCGCCAAATCCAAATCGTCTGCAACCGCTCGCATAGCTTTGCCAATTTTGGTATTTTGTAAAAGATAATGCAGCGCCAAAATTACCAACATCGCTAAGAACAAAACCAGCAATTGATTTTGCGGCACTTTTAAACCCGCAATGTCTAAAGCAGGGGTAATCGGCAAATTGTAATTTTGGTTACTGCCACCCCAAATCAAGATAATGGCATTGCGAAGAAATAATGCCAGTCCGATGGACATAATAATCAGAGTCGTAGAACTAGCACGGATAGAGCGCATCCTTGACCACAGCAGCTTTTCCGACAACACCATCACCGCTACCGTTCCCACTCCTGCTAGTAGCATCGACAACCAAATATTTATTCCAAGATTATTTAAGAGCCATGTAAAATAAGCTCCCAGTGTGAGAAAATCACCGTGGGCAAAGTTGGATAACCGTAAAATCCCATAGGTTAAAGTCAGTCCAACGGCTGCCAGAGCAATAATGCTCCCTACAGCAATTCCATTAACAATTAATTGAGCTAGTTGTGCATTCATATTCTTAAGTCACTTTTATAGAAGGGCAATGGCAATGGGCACGCTCGCAAACGGCATTGGGAATTAAAGAAGTCCAAGAAAGCAAGTGCATGAATAAATACGATTCTTTCCATGCCCTATGCCCCATGCCCTATGCCCATTGCCCTATGCCCATTGCCCCATCTTCCAGTATTTAATTACCTTCGTAAAAAAAAATGCCATTTTGTCGATTTATGTGTTACAACCACATGAGTGACTTGTGTAGGTGCCTGTTATAAGCGACCCGTATGCTTCTGGTATTTCCAGCATTGTATCGGTTCACCAAAGCCAGTTTATTTTGTTATCGCTATTTTTTAGTGTTTTCTACTAATGTCATTTACGCATATCGTTACACTAGACACTACTAGTTATGAGTTATAAATAAAAAGGATTTGTATGCCAATATACATAAAGCCTTCTTCACACCTTGATCGAAACTAATATTTGTTCAGGGGTCTAGTTGACCATGCAGCAGTATTCAAGCTTACCAGAACGAAACTCTCAGATAGATACAAGTACAAAACTTTTGATCTCAATTGAGCAACTTCGCGCCGATTTGTGGCTCGAATGCACTTTAAATAAGTTGCAAAGTCGCCTCAATGATTGTCTGCTTTCTAGTTGTACTACAGAAGCAGAAATTTTCCAGATAGTTGTAAACGAACTCAATAGTGCTTTAAATGCCGATGAAGTGGCGATCGCTTTATTTCAACCACATGAAACAGTTGGCAAAATAGCTTATGCTTCTGAGTCCTCATCCAGACTGATTTCCAACACCGTAAAAAAGCTGCAATTTAGCTTGCAACGAGCAATAGACATTGAAGATTTACAGAAATTAGAAAACCAACAAACGCCGAATGCTTGGCGGTTAGCTGAGGATTTTGGCGGTGTTGCGAGCTGGTTAATTATCGCCACAGAATTACAAGAACCTAGTAGCGAATCACTAAAAGCAGCACAAGTTAAACTTACATCAAAGTTGATGGCTCGCTCCGCCAATCAATGTGCGGTAGCTTTGGCACAACTGCGACAAATAAAATCTTCGCAGGAATCTTGTCAACATTTAGAAAGCTTTAATCAGCAACTAGAGCGCACTAATCAACTAAAAAACCAGTTTCTCGCAAATACCAGCCACGAAATTCGCACACCGCTTAGTTCTATTATCGGTTTCACTCAACTACTCTTAGCCCAAGGCTACGATCCGACAAGAGAACGTCACCAAGAGTATTTAAATATTATTCAGTCTAGCGGCAAGCACCTGCTAGCTTTAATTAACGATATTTTGGATCTCTCAAAAATTGAAGCAGATCAGCTAGAGGTGCAGTGGGAAACCGTAAATGTACCAACACTATGTAACAATGTTTTCGCTTTACTGAAAGAAAAAGCTGCTAATAAAAATTTGAACCTGCGTCTAGATGTAGATGCGAAGATCACAACTCTCGTAGCCGATTCTTTGCGACTCAAGCAAATGCTGTTAAATTTGCTGTTCAATGCTCTCAAGTTTACAACCACAGGAAGCGTTGGGTTAAAGGTAGCCGTTAAGGGTGAATTTATGTATTTTACAGTTTGGGACACTGGTGCTGGGATCTCCAAAGAAGACCAAACTGAACTTTTTCAACCTTATTTCCAAATAGCCAATGCTGTTACCGCTCGTGATGAAGGTACTGGTTTAGGATTAGCACTAACTCGGAAACTCGTCGAAATTCACAATGGTTGGTTGAAAGTAGAATCTAAAGTTAATCAAGGTTCGCGTTTTACCATCGTACTTCCCCTGACACAGAAAGAGGGACATGTAGAAGAGGGGGTAGAGACGTTCCGGCGGAACGTCTCTAGGTCAGATAAGGGAAATGGGGTTAATTTAAATATTACCTCATCATCAGAAATTTTGCTAGTGGAAGATGATTTGCCCAATGCCAAACTTATAAAAACTTATCTAGAAAAATTGGGTTATCAAGTAACTTGGGTAAAAAATGCTGCCGAAATGTGGCAATCTCTCACAGAGTTGCAGCCTGCGCTGATTTTAATGGATGTTTATTTACCAGATGAAAATGGTTTGAAACTAGTACAACAACTACGAGAAAATCAGCAGTATAAAACGATTCCGATAATAGCCCAAACAGCAATGGCAATGAAAGGCGATCGCGAAATCTGTCTCAGCGCTGGAGTTAATGGCTATATTTCTAAACCGATTGATTTGCTTCTTTTAGCAACTTTGGTAGCAAAATACAGCAAACTAGGGCATAGGGCATAGGGCATAGGGCATGGGGCATGGGGCATAGGGCATGGGGCATGGAAAGAATCGTATTTATTCACGCACTCGCGCATCCGAACTTCTTTAATTCCCAATGCCCATTGCCCATTGCCCATTGCCCAATTCCCCTAACCACATGCCTACAATAGAATTTGTTAGGTTGAATACGGTTTTGGGTGGATCTGCAAATGATGCTGACAGAGAAACTTGAGCAACTAAGAACTTTGTTTAAAGAAATGGAGCAGGCTTTAATTGCCTACTCTGGTGGGATTGATAGCACTTTGGTTGCTAAAATTGCTTATGATGTTTTAGGCGATCGCGCTTTGGCTGTGACGGCTGTTTCTCCGAGTCTTTTGCCAGAGGAGTTGGAAGACGCGATTCTTCAAGCGGCAACTATTGGGATTTCTCATCAAATCGTTCAAACGCACGAGATGGAAAACCCTAATTACACATCTAACCCTGTCAACCGCTGTTATTTTTGTAAAAGTGAACTGCACGACACTCTCAAGCCTTTAGCTTTGAAGTTGGGTTATCCCTATGTTGTGGATGGTGTGAATGCTGATGATTTACATGATTATCGCCCAGGAATTCGTGCCGCAAAAGAAAGAGGTGCGCGATCGCCTTTGGCAGAAGTTAATATTTCTAAAGTTGAAGTTCGCCAACTTTCGCAACAACTAAGTTTACCTTGGTGGGATAAACCTGCTCAACCTTGTCTGAGTTCCCGTTTTCCCTATGGTGAAGAAATTACTGTTGCTAAGTTACAACGAGTAGGAAGAGCGGAAATTTACTTGCGTAAGTTGGGTTTCAAGGATTTGCGAGTACGTTCTGATGGAGATACCGCACGTATTGAGTTACTAGCAGAACAAATTAAAGAGTTTGTGTTAACGACAGATTTACCAACAATTGTTTCTGCATTTCAAAAGTTAGGATTTCTCTACGTAACTTTGGATTTAGAAGGTTATCGTAGCGGTAAGTTAAATCAAGTTTTAAATCGCGAAACTTTGAGCGTTAAAGTCTAGATTTTTATTCGTAGTAAGCACTTCACTGCTTGAAATGCTTACTACGAAATCAATTAACTTTTAGCCAGTCAAAGATATCTGCTGCTAGTATCTGCCAATCTGCTAAAACATCGAGAACAGGTAATTTATCATTATCATATTTTACTACTGGCAATTGATTAGGTTGAAATACCATCACTGATTTATCATTAATATCAATGAACCAACCTAGTTTTGTTCCCTGGTTAATACAGAAAATAATTTTATTAATGACCCGGTTAGGATATTGGTCAGGTGATAAAATTTCAATTGCCCAATCTGGATAGCTTTCAAACCTGTTGGCAATCTCTCCATTTTCATCAGTTGGGATGCGTGACCATTCAAATACAGTAATATCTGGAACTAAAGAACGTCCCGCAAATGTGCAGCGTAACTCGGTTAATGCTAACGCTAGCTTTTGTGATTTACCTATCTGATTGATAGCAGATGATAACTCAGTTTGGATTATGCTATGTTTACCCTGACCCATTGGTTTTTGGTAGATTTTCCCGTCAACATATTCGCTAGCTGGTTTGGTTTCTGGCAATTGCAGAAATTCTTCTAACGAAAGTTTGGATGAGCGTTCAGTTGATATCATTAGTAGTTTTTTATAAAAATTAGGACTAAAATATAAACTTACTTAAGCGATCGCTTACTTCTGTTAGCTGTCATTTTAGTTTCTACTTGCTGTAGTGCCCATCGCCAAACATCATAACCACGGGTTGACAAATGTAACCCATCTGTGGTCAAATCTTCTCGTAAATTCCCTTCCGAATCTGTAAACCAATTATGGATATTCAGATAATTTACATGTTGTTCTTTGGCAATTTGGGCAAGTTGCTCGTTAATATGACGAATTCGGCTATTAGGAATTTTCGCCTGACGAGTAGGCAAAATTGATTGGATAATTATTAAACTTTCTGGGTGACTCTGCTTGAGTGTACGAATAATTCGGCGATGATTACGCAAAATTGTTTCATCACTAACACCATTGCGTAAATCGTTGATTCCCGCCATGACGTAAATCACATCAGGTCGCGTTTTAGAAAAGAAAGATAATCTTTTTAATACACCACTGGAAGTATCTCCAGATATTCCTTGATTCAGCCATAATTTACCAGTAGGCAATTTTCGAGTGGGAAACCACATACTCAAAGAATCACCAACTAAAACATTGAGATGATTTGTTCCTTGACCTTGAGCGATCGCTTTCGCTTCTAAGGCTAATAAACTTTTCCAGTCTTCATAAGTTAGTTGATGTTTGCTTCTTGATCGGACAAGCGATCGCACGTTGTCATCATCGAAGCGAGTGTAAATCTGACCTATTTTCAGAGCATTTAATCTTTGGTAATAAAGTTGTTTCCCCGATACCAGCATGGGATCTACTGGTTCGGAATCTACTTTAAATGATGACTCTATTGGCGCCGATAATACTTGATTGCTGAATTCTGGTGAGGAGATTTCCGCACTAGGGGCGATTTTCTCTTCTACAGTTCGTGGCAAACTCTCTAAGTAAGGCGATAACGGGTTGCTGAATTCTGGTAAGGAGATTTCCACACTAGGTATAATTTTCTCACCTACACTTGGCAGTGAACCTTGTTTTAAATTCCACAGCACTGGATGATTTTCTAGTTGAATCATCGATAATTGTGGAACAGCCGATGCTGGTATTGCCAATCCTGTCAACAAGCTTGCTGCCAAAAGATAAGAATCCCTCATCCTTTTTATCTCTCCTCTAGTCGCTGCTTTTGTTTAAGACAATCAGTAAATGCTGTCTTCAGGATAATTTTAGTTTTATTAAGAAACAATTGTACAGCGGTAGACAAGCTTTATTTGTCCCAATCGCGCTTACCCTAAGCAACCCGTTTATTAACTACAACATCTCAAAATCTACAGTTTTTGTGCAACCCTGTCAATATCGATTTCCACAAATTTTGATGAATTTGATTTTTGAACAGATACGTAGGGTGCGTTACGGTTTTGATCCTAACATTCCCTGAAATCATCAAAATCGGGGTTTTTGAGGCAACAATCTCAGTCAGCAGTCCCCAAGGACAAGCAGGTAATTTAGATATTACCGCAAACACTATTCGCCTCAACCAAGGGAGTTTGACTGCGGAAACCTCAATTACACGCACTCAAGCAGGGGCAAACATCCGGTTACAACATGTAGACTTGTTATTATTGGAAAATAATAGCCGCATCAGCGCTCAAGCAAATGGCACAGCCACAGGTGGTAATACCACCATTAATGCAAATAAAGGTTTTGTAATTGCCCCATTTGGAGAAAATGGTGATATAATAACAAGTGCATCTTTTGGAAGAGGCGGTAATATTACAATCAACACTCAAGGGCTTTTTGGCTTCTTTGAAGGTCGAGCCATTCCCGGAAACAGTACTAACGATATTGATACAAGCTCAGAATTTAACAATGCAGGTACGGTAGATATTAACACGCTGGATATAGACGCCCCCCGTGGTTTGTTAGAATTGCCTACAAGTGTAGTTGAAGTTTCAAGACAGATTGCTTCTAAATGTAGTGCTTTAGGTGGCAAAGATGGTAGTAGCTTCACTTATACCGGACGTAGTGGTTTACCGGATAGCCCTGATGATCCCCTGACTAGTGATGTAGTCTGGTCGGATACACGGCTAAACAATATCCGCAGTGGAGAGATGTATAACGCACCTACTTCAAAGCCTTTAAAACAAACAGCAGAGGGCATTGCAATCATACCTGCCATTGGTTGGGTATTCAATAAAAAAGGTGAAGTTACCCTAATTGCATCACAAAGCGAAACAGCCAGCCGTACTGATACCCCTACTAACTGCCAAAGGAAAACTGAACATTAGTAGCGCAAAATTAACGAATTGCCCCTACGGAAATTGATATAAATTTTGGAAAAATTTACCATTTTACTTTATAATAATTTACAGAGAGATACGCACAATTTTGTCAACTAAGTATGGAGAGGGCGGCTGTTAGTCCAATAACTAATGGGGTTTTAGTCGCACCTTTATTTGAATGAAATCACTTTACAAACAAAGATTGTGGTCAAAACTATTATTTGTAGTTTTCGGGTTGTCTTTCCTGATTCCTTTTACAACCGCAGAAGCTCGAATAACATTTAAAGCACCAGAAGGTCTAGAAGCACCTGGCAGACGTGTAGCAGGTGGATCACGAGCTCCGGAAGAGAAAAATTGCTCTTCCGGGCAAAATCCTTTAACTGCTGTAGTCCCCAATTCTAACATAGGGTTAACAACACAAGCAAATCCTACTTTCTTTTTCTACGTTCCGCAAACTTCTGCAACCTTAGAGCTTGTATTCAAGGATCAAGATAAAGAATACAAGCAAATCTATAAATCAAGTGAAAAAGGTGGAATAGTCAGTATTCCTTTTAATAAGGTTTCACTACAAGTAGATAAGGTGTATCGTTGGTCGTTCTCAATAATTTGCAACCCTAAAGAACGCTCCAAAGACAAGTTTGTCGAAGGTGCGATCAAGCGCGTTAAAACAGAACCTCAACTAGCAAGTAAGTTAGTAACAGCAAGTCCTCAAGAGCGTGCCAATCTTTACGCAGAAGCCGGCATTTGGCAAGATAGCCTTACTAGTTTAGCACAATCGCTTTCCTCCAATCCCAGTAACGGGGAATTAAAAGCAGAATGGCAAGCATTGCTAACCTCAAAGAGCGTAGGTTTGGATAATTTGGTCAGTGAACCGTTGCTGCCAGGTAACCAAAAACCTCAAGTTCTTACAACTAATCCAAGCAATTAAAAAGCAAGAATGTTTGTAAAGCTATTTTGAATAACCAGTTGAAAAGAGACAGTTATTTTTCTAAGCTGTCTTTTTTTTTGCGCTGCTGAACACAAGTCAATTGCGTTCCCTTGTCAAGCAATCCTAAGAATTTGAATGTTTCTCTTGCTCTACACACTCCCAGCGGATGAACCACAAGTTCTTATCCCTGTTTTGTCA
>CASBQA010000372.1 GCA_949127635.1 Nostocales cyanobacterium PMM_0069
ACATTATAGTGTACGATTTTTCAGGTATCTAGTCCCCAATCCCCATTCTTATGGATTTAAAATCTCTGATTCGTGACATCCCAGATTTTCCTAAACCCGGAATTGTCTTTCGGGATATCACCACACTGCTGCGCGATCCTCAAGGACTGCGTTACACTATTGATTTTTTAGCCGAAAAATGCATTGATGCCGAACTAAAAGCAGATTATATTGTCGGGATCGAGTCGCGGGGCTTCATTTTTGGTACACCTCTAGCTTATAAATTAGGACTTGGTTTTATTCCAGTTCGCAAACCACGTAAGTTACCAGCACCAGTTTATTCGGTTGAATATGAACTAGAGTATGGTACGGACTGTTTGGAAATCCATCAGGACGCTTTGCACCCCAATAGCCGGGTTTTAATTGTAGATGATTTGATTGCTACAGGTGGAACCGCGAGTGCAACGGCAAAGTTAATAGAGAAGATTGGCTGCGAACTTGTGGGATTTGGGTTTATCATCGAGCTACGGGATTTGGAAGGGCGAAAAAATCTGCCGGATGTGCCGATTATTAGCCTTGTGGAATATTAGTGAAGAGTCTAAAGTCAATAGTCCATAGTCCAAAGTCTAAAGATTGACCCTTGACTCTTGACTCTTGACTCTTGACTCTTGACCATTGACTCTTGACCTTTGACAAACTATTATGACTTCTACCAGAATTTCCTTAGAAACGGGTCGAGATTGGCTGTATAGGCTGGTCACTAGCGAAACCTTTATTTATGTCATGAAGCGGCTATTACAGGCGCTTTTGACATTGTTTTTAGCATCAGCATTGTCATTTTTTATTATGCAGCTCGCACCAGGGGATTATGTCAGTTCCTTGGAGGCAAATCCGAAAATTTCTAAAGAACGAATTGACGAACTGCGACAACAGTTTGGTTTGGATAAGTCTTGGCTGGAACAATTTGGACTTTGGTTGTGGAATATTTTGACACGGGGCGATTTTGGGACGAGTTTTTCTTATAATCGTTCTGTGGCATCTTTGTTGTGGGAACGCGTGCCAGCAACATTGCTGATGGCGATCGCTTCTTTAATTGTAACTTGGGCGATCGCTATCCCCTTAGGCATCACCGCCGCCGTCAAGCAAAATCGCGCTTACGACCGAATTTTACAAGTTTTAAGCTACCTCGGACAAGGATTTCCCAGTTTCATTGCCGCTTTGTTTTTACTGTTCTTTGCCCAAATTACTACCCCCCTATTTCCCGTAGGTGGTATGACCAGCATTTATCACACCGACCTCTCCCCAATTGGGAAAATTATAGATATAGGCTGGCACTTAATTTTACCCACCATCGCTTTAAGCATCACTAGTTTTGCTGGTTTACAACGAATCACTCGCGGCGAAATGTTAGATGTACTGCGTCAAGATTACATCCAAACGGCTCGCGCTAAAGGATTGCCCGAAAACCGCGTTATTTACGTTCATGCCCTTCGGAACGCCGTTAACCCCTTAATTACGTTATTGGGCTTTGAATTGGCTGGTTTATTAAGCGGTGCTTTTATTACCGAGCAATTTTTTAACTGGCCCGGTTTGGGAAAGTTGACTTTACAAGCTTTACTTAATCTAGATGTGCCTCTCGCAATGGCAAGCTTGGTAATGGGTGCAGTACTCCTAATAATCGGCAATTTAGTTGCCGACTTAATGCTCAAAGCTGCCGATCCGCGCATTCGCTTAGAAAATTTGAATTAATAGGGGGTTAGTTGTTAGTTGTTAGTTGGTGGTTGGTTGTCCCCCTTGTTCCCCCAATCAGGAGCATCCCAATTTTGAACAAATATTTGACCCGACACCCTAGAAGGGTGCGGCTATACAAACGAAGCCCACCTTGTCCTAAGGGACACGCTACGCGAACGTGGGCTAAGAACTCTTGTAGCCCAGGTCGGTTGGGCTTTGTCCGTGTAGCCCCAGGCTTATAGCCTGCGGGCTTTTTGCAAACATTGAGATGCTCCCTCCCCCCTCTCCCCCATGTTGTCCGAAGTTTATTATCTAATACGCTCAAAATCTGACGGTAGTTATCTTACTGCCCGTCCTAACTCGCAAGGAACGGGCTATTTGTTGCTATTTAGCGAAAACTTTGATGCTCTGAGCTACCTCAACACCCACGCAGCTGAACTGGCAAGCCGCTTTTCTGTAGAATCTGTTCCAGGGACGCAGGTAAAAAGTTTGCTGAAACGCTGGGGTTTCAGTGGTGTGGGCATTGTTACAGATCCGTTGTTACCCAATGTAGAATTTTTGCAGCAAAGCTAAATTTAGGAATGGGGCATTGGGCATTGGGCAATGGGCATTGAAAATTAAGAATTGGAAATTGGGAATAAAGCCAAATCTTGACCCTATGCCCATTGCCCCATGCCCCATGCCCTAGACTGCTGCTTTTTCTAATATCAATTTAGAACCCTTCACTGCTTCCGGAATTGAGGTGGGGTAATTGCCGGTAAAGCAAGCAGAGCAAAAATTATTGGTGTCTTCTCGCGTTGCTTCTAGCATTCCGTCCCAACTGAGATAGGCTAGGCTATCTACTTCTAGTTGTTTTGCAATTTCTTCTACTGATTTGGTGGCAGCAATTAGCTGATCTTGGGTGTCGGTATCGATACCGTAGAAACAAGGATGAGTTACTGGGGGTGAGGAAATTCGCATATGCACTTCCACAACACCCGCATCCCGCAAGGTTTTGACGAGTTTTCGGCTGGTTGTACCCCGAACGATAGAATCATCCACAATCACCACTCTTTTGCCGTATAGGACATCTTTGAGGGGATTGAGTTTCATTTTGATTCCCGATTCGCGCATCATTTGTGTTGGCTGAATGAAGGTGCGCCCGACGTAACGATTCTTAATCAATCCTTCGGCGTAGGCAATACCAGAAGTTTGAGAAAAGCCGATCGCAGCTGGTATCCCAGAATCAGGAACACCAAAAACAATATCTGCCTCAACAGCAGATTCTTCAGCTAATCGTCGCCCTAACCGCAATCGGTAGCTATACAATGTTTCGTTGTGCATCATACTGTCAGGGCGGGCAAAGTATATCATCTCAAAGATACACAGCTTACGTTGGGGCTGTTGAGTCCAGGGGAAGGAAGCTAAACCATCTTCGGTAATCCAAACTAATTCACCCGGTTCCACCTCGCGCAGATAATCGGCACCAATGATATCTAGTCCACAGGTTTCTGATGCGAGAACGTAGCGAACTGGATTTTCACCCAATGTGCCAATTACTAGGGGACGAATGCCGTTAGGATCGCGAACACCCATAATGCCATTTTGAGTGGCTATTACTAAACTGAAAGCACCTTGGCAGCGGTTAAATGCGCGAATGCAGCCTTCTAACCAGTCTGCACCAGCATTAATTTCTTCAGCGATCGCAAAAGCAATCATTTCTGAATCGGTTGTCGTGACTAAGTTGCATTTGGTCTTTAGCAACTCTTCCCGTAAATGCGCTGTATTGACTAAATTTCCATTATGTGCTAAAGCTACTGAACCCAGACGAGTTTCGACAACAGCAGGCTGGGCGTTAACTTTCCGGCTAGAACCTGTAGTTGAGTAACGCGTGTGACCAACGGCTAAATGACCTGGTAACTTACTCAAAATGGATTCGTTAAACACATGGGATACCAAACCCATATCTTTGTGCAGGTGTACTTGTTCCCCTGCAAATGTGGCTATTCCCGCTGACTCTTGACCTCGGTGTTGGAGGGCATAAAGTCCAAAGTAGGTCAGTTTAGCGACGTCTTCCCCAGGTGCGTAGATGCCAAAAACACCGCAAGCTTCTTCTGGCTTGTCAGGACGGGTTTCAATTGCGTGGTCATCCGAGGAGACGGAATGGTTAGGAATCATGCTACAGCTTTGCTCCAGACGAGATTTTGAGTCAGTGGGATGGATATATAAGTGAATGTTTTCAGAAATATTAACTGACCTTAATAAATCGTTAACAATCCATATACATATAACAGTAGCTTAATCATGCTTAGGGATAGCAAACATTTGTGGTGAATAGTCAAGAGTCAAGAATCAAGAGTCATAAGTCTTCACTTCGCTCCTGCTGTAGAGACGCGAAATTTCGCGTCTCTACAACTCGGCACCTTTTAAACGTCTTTCAATCGCATGGGAATAGCGATCGCTCATATCTTCGATCCTAACGTTGATTAAACTTTGGTTATCGGAGGTTAACACGCTAAAATCAGTGTTGGAATTACTAACCTTGCCAAGTTTCTGCCAATAATTAGCCAATTGTTCATTTAATAAAGATTCCCAAATTTCTTGCTGTTCTAACGCTACAGAAACTATAATTCGCGCTCCACCTTCACCAAACAGCGCTTCATCCCATCTAAGTTGTGAATTGCTTGATGGTAATCCTAAATTAATTTGGGCACCAAGTTTGCCAGCGATGCAACATTCTGCCAAAGCTACAGCCAAACCACCCTCAGCACAATCATGAGCTGAACGAATCCAACCATTCCGAATTCCTTGACGGCAAATTTGTTGTACACACCTTTCCAATTCAAAATCTACCCGTGGAGGGCGTCCAGCTACAGTATTATGGATGGTGGCTAAATATTCAGATGCGCCCAATTCAACTTTGGATTTCAAAGGCAATCCTAAAAGATAAATAATATCGCCTTCGGCTTGCCATGCTTGACCGCAAATTTTGCTTAAATCAGGAATCAACCCGACCATCCCCACAACCGGGGTAGGATAAATTGGTTGCGGGTTGCCTTCTGAGTCGAGGGTTTCATTATAAAGTGAGACATTACCACCAGTAACCGGCGTTCCTAATTCTCGGCAACCCTCAGCCAAACCGCGACAAGATAAAGCTAATTGCCAATAACCAATCGGTTTTTCTGGACTGCCGAAATTTAAGTTATCCGTCACCGCTATAGGTTCAGCACCCACACAACTAAGATTGCGTGCAGCTTCAGCCACAACTGCCTTAGCACCTTCGTAAGGGTCAAGATAGACA
>CASBQA010000373.1 GCA_949127635.1 Nostocales cyanobacterium PMM_0069
TTCAATAATCATCTTCTCTCTCTCTTATTTCTTTCGTAGTAAGCGCTTCAACGCTTAATAAAAGCAATAAAAAGCACTGAAGTGCTTACTACGATTAACCAACACTACCTTCCAACTTCAGACTCAACAGCTTATAAGCTTCCACCGCAAACTCCATCGGCAACTGATTGAAAACATCCTTACAGAAGCCACTAATCATCATCGAAACCGCATCCTCACTAGAAATGCCCCGCTGTGCAAAGTAAAATAATTGGTCTTCCCCAATCTTGGAAGTAGAAGCTTCATGCTCCACCTTCGCTGCCTTATTTTGCACCTGAATATATGGGAAAGTATTCGCGTGAGCATTATCCCCAATTAGCATCGAGTCGCACTGCGAATAATTTCGCGCTCCTTCTGCCTTCGGATTTATCTTCACCAAACCGCGATAGCTATTACTAGAGTTTCCAGCAGAAATTCCCTTAGAGATAATCGTGCTGCGAGTATTCTTACCAACGTGAATCATCTTGCTTCCCGTGTCGGCTTGCTGCATATTATTTGTCAGCGCTACCGAGTAAAATTCACCCACAGAATTATCGCCTACCAACACGCAGCTAGGATACTTCCAAGTAATAGCAGAACCTGTTTCTACTTGCGTCCAGGAAATCTTAGAATTTACACCCTGACACAAACCGCGTTTGGTGACAAAGTTGTAAATACCACCTTTGCCTTTTTCATCGCCGGCGTACCAATTCTGGACGGTGGAGTATTTAATTTCCGCGTTGTCCAGAGCAACAAGTTCCACCACAGCCGCGTGTAACTGATTGGTATCGTACATCGGCGCGGTACAGCCTTCCAAGTAGGAAACATAGCTGCCTTCTTCGGCGACAATCAAGGTACGCTCAAATTGTCCGGTATCACCGCTGTTAATCCGGAAATAGGTAGACAATTCCATCGGGCATTTTACGCCTTTAGGAATATAGACAAATGAACCATCGCTAAATACGGCAGCATTCAACGCTGCGAAGTAGTTATCTCCTGCGGGAACAACGCTACCCAAGTACTTTTGTATTAGTTCGGGATATTCTTGCAATGCTTCGGAAATTGAGCCGAAAATAACACCGTCTTTGAGCAGCTTTTCTTTAAATGTAGTGGCAACAGAAACGCTATCAAAAATGGCATCGACGGCAACGTTTCCTAAGCGCTTTTGTTCTGATAGGGGAATGCCTAGCTTCTCAAAGGTTTCCAAGAGAGTGGGATCTAGTTCATCCAAGCTGTTAAGCTTTTTCTTCGCTTGTTTCGGAGCAGAATAGTAGATGATATCCTGATAATTAATTGGCGGATACTTAACGCTGTGCCAAGTTGGTTCGGTCATTTTTAGCCAATGGCGGTAGGCTCTCAGGCGAAACTCTAGCATGAATTCCGGCTCGTTCTTCTTGCTGGAGATCAAGCGGACAACATCTTCGCTTAACCCACGCGGAATGGTGTCTGCCTCAATATTGGTGACAAAGCCATACTTGTAGGGCTGATTGACTAAGGTTTTAACAGTGGCACTCATCAGTTCTTTTCTCTCGTGTTCTCTTTTAGGTGTCTCTTTGCGGATGGAAGACGGGCAGTGAGCCGATTTCCCTTCATCGTTAACCCAGAGTGGTTACGGGCTGTTACAATAAGGATGGAGAGTAAAACAACAAGTTAGTTGTTTAAGTTATCTCCATTTTACGCTACATTAACAACAAGAATGTTGTCAAAGTTAAATTTCCTAATTATTTTTCAGGACTAAGATGGCGACTACCCAACAGTCCTCAACCAAGCAAGAGATTCTAGAATATCTCCTGAAACACTCACGGGCAACAGCTTTTGAGCTAGCCGAGACTTTAGATATTAGCCCGCAAGCGATTCGTCGTCATCTCAAAGATTTGGAGGTGGAAAAGCTAATTTTATATTCATCGGTACAGGAAGGGATGGGGCGTCCGCAACACGTTTATCATTTGAGTCGTGAAGGACGCGATCGCACACAACGAGGTGATAATAACTATGGTGAATTTGCTGTTTCTCTGCTGGATACATTAGCAGAAACGGTAGGACGTGACCAAGTAACCTCGATTTTAAGAAAACAGTGGGAACGTAAAGCACTTTTATATCGCGATCGCTTGGGTAAAGGTTCGCTATATGAACGGGTGGCAAACTTAGTTGAGTTAAGAAAAGCTGAAGGCTTCATGGCAGAGTGTCATCCGGTATCGAATGAATCAGTTGATAGCGATCGCTTTATCTTAATGGAGCATAACTGCGCCATTTCCAACGTTGCCGAGTCTTTCCCCAGCATTTGCGGTCATGAATTAGAAATGTTTGCGTCCGTTCTTCCAGATTGTACAGTAGAACGGACTCATTGGATTATCAACGGTGAACACCGTTGTGGCTATTTGGTACAAGAAAAGAAAACCAAAACTGAATTAGATTAATAAATTTATATTTACATTAAGTTTAAGTTACAAATAATAGCTACGTCGTAATCTGTTTTACAAATTACAAATTAACAATTGTTTGCTTTTTAGTTAGAGTTTATGAATTTACCCCCACAACAGCAGCCGTCAACACAATTCTTAACTTTTGAAGAGTCAGCCAAAGTTGACGCTTCCTTGCTTTCCTCCCCAGAAAAGTTTTTAACCAGATTAACAATTTCATCTCTCAAACTTTTGAAGCACATCGCCCAAGAGTATGATGTGAGAATTGAAGATTTAACAACACAGCAAGTCATTGCGTGGTTTGAGAAAGATAGCAAGATTCGCCGAGAGCAAGGAACAGAATCAGCATATTTGAATTGGTAAAGTAGAGACGTAGGGCGCGGAACGTCTCTGTGAACAAATAGCAAAAAGCACCTTTTTCCAGGTGCTATTTCAACGAATGTAAATTAATTTTACAGACCACTTTTTTAAGTGTAAGTATTAGTACGTGGAGTGCGAGCACCAGTCACCGCTCCAATCATTGATGCAACTAAACCTAGCAAAGAACCAAATACAAACCACCACAAACCTCTAGATGTCGCACCAGCAATATTCCGAGCTTCTTGAGCACTTACATTAGTTCGGGGTACGTTCACACCACCTTGTTGTTGCACTTGGTTAATCACTTCACCAGCATTAGAAGCAGCAACACCAAAAGCACCTGATACACCACTAGCCAAGAGCCAAGAGCTAACTGCTAAAGTGGTAGCCCAGAGAATTGCACCATTGAGAAGAGCGGTGCTGCGGTTCATGGGACCACAAGCGCGAGCAGTTACCCAACCACCAGTAAATAACGAAATTAACAAACCAATAGTTGACCAAATTCCCACATTTCCAGCAACATCAGGAGCATTTGATCTAGGGGCACCAGAATTTGCAATACTACCTGCACCGATCGCTGCGAATAAAGCGCTCAAAATTAATTGTGTAGCTAGGGAAATTAACAAACCAGAAATAATCGGACCCCAACGAACGCGATCGTGATAATCAGCAACTCTACCAACCACCACGGGATCATTAATTACTTCATCCCCGGCTCTATTTACGTATGACATAGCTTCTCTTCTCCTTAAGTATCTTTAGCTATATTCTTGCTGATGTATAAAATTAAATTCCTATTATTTATTGTTTATATCTATCAATAGAAACATTTGTTAATTCTATCTTTAGGATTAAATTAACATCAGGTTTTAATACTATTTAATATAACTCTTTAAAAATGTTGAAGTTATAAATTAATAATTAATTTGTATCACCAGCAATTAGTAGCTTTCAATCCAGTTATTAAGTTGTAAAAAGTAATGAAATTTATAGTTTATCAAAAAATATAACTTGCTAATTAACTCAAATGAGTATCTACTATAGAAA
>CASBQA010000374.1 GCA_949127635.1 Nostocales cyanobacterium PMM_0069
GCTCGCTGCCCCTTGTCTCCTTGTCCCCTTGCCCTAATTTTTATTTGTCGAATCAGTTAATTTATCCGGTGTTGGCACTACTAAAACTTTATCAACACGGTTGCCATCCATATCCATCACCTCAATACGCATACCCTGCCATTGAAAATTATCCGCAGCAGCGGGGATACGTCCTAAATGGGTGATCACAAAACCACCTAATGTTTGATAACTACCGCGTTCGTCAAACTTTAACTCTTGTATGTTGAAAAGTTCTAAAAAATTATCTACAGGCAACATTCCATCCAATAACCAGGAACCATCCTCGCGTTGTACCGCTTGGGGATTTTCCTCGTCGTCAGCAGAAGCAACATCGCCAACTATTTCGCTCATAATATCGTTGAGTGTTACTAATCCCTGAATTACACCGTACTCATCAACTACCAACGCTATGTGAGTTATGGTTTCTTTGAATAACTCCAAAACTTTCAAACCATGAGTGTTTTCTGGCACAAATACCGGCTGTCGCAATCCCACAGTTAAATCTAGTTCTTGATTAGAGAAACTTCGAGCCAACAAGTCTGTGACGGGAATGACACCGAGTACATTGTCAAGTCCCCCCTGACAAACTGGATATCGGGAATAAGCACTATCTACAATTTTTAGGCGGTTTTCTTCTGCTGAGTCTTCTAAATCTAGCCAGACAATATCTGGACGAGGTGTCATAAAAGAACTGACGGGGCGATCGCCTAAACGAAATATTCGCTCCACCATGTCTTGTTCTGCTTCCTCAAAGGTTCCTTCCTCTGTGCCTTGCTCGATTAAGACTCTTATTTCTTCTTCTGTAACTTGTGGCTCTGTAGAAGGTCTGACACCCAATATTCGCAAAACTGTATCCGTAGAAGCATTTAATAAATAAACTACAGGTGAGCCTATTCTAGCTAACAGTTGCATGGGTAGAGCAACTACACTGGCAATTGGTTCTGGGTGGTTTAATGCCAGCCGCTTAGGTACTAATTCGCCAATAATCAGTGTCAGATAAGTAATAATTAAGATTGCTATGCCCTTGGCGAGCTGTTCCTTATACTGGTTGGGAAAAGCGATAAAATCTAAGATAGGTATTATTCTCTTAGCGATCGTCTCTTCACCGTAAGCACCAGATAAAATACTCAAGAGTGTGATCACCACTTGGACGATCGCTAAAAACTGATTTGGGGAAGATGCTAGTTCTAAAGCAGCACGGGCTTTGAGATCACCTCGTTCCGCAAGCTGTAACAAGCGCACCTTGCGTGATGAAACAACCGCCAACTCCGACATGACAAATAGACCGTTGGCGAAAATTAGTAAGAAAATTATTAGAATTTCTATAGTTGGAGACATTCGGTAGAATTGCCAATATATCGGCTAACTGCACTTGACTAAAGAAGTTTGAAGTGTAAAGGATGTTCGCTCTTTGCGTCTCCCCTTCTCCTTCATCGAGAGGCTAACGCCAAGGGAGAAGGATAAAGTCAGAAATTGGTACATACAAGGATGCAATAGTGGGCGAAATAAATCAAAATTACAGCCTTCATGCCCCATTCCTTTAGGGGTAAGCTCATTTTATACTTCATACTCCATACTCCATACTTTATTAGTATCTAGTATCGAAGGTGTTCCAATAATAAAAGAATCGATCAAGCAAAAAAAACGAGTCATTAGTGCCGTTCAAATACAACACTGTTCGTATCTTAGCGATTAGTTAGTGGTTATTGTACTAGTAACTAATGATTCTCAAGCAAGAGTCCTATGTCTCTTGACGCTTTTAAAATAGTTGAGTTAGGCACCCTGCGCCTGCAAAGAGTAACGACTTCCATATATAGTAGAACTTATGGCATTTTCTTCAATTGTGCGTGCGTTAGGGCGATCGCCTCTCACCACTGAACTCGTCTCTAAGTTAAATCGACAACGTAATTTACGGTTAAGTGGCATTTCCCGCTTACCTAAAGGCTTTGTCACTTCGGCGATCGCGCAAACTGATAAACAAAATTTGTTAGTGGTGTGTGCCACTCTAGAAGAAGCTGGACGCGTTTATGCTCAGTTAGAGGCTATGGGATGGCAAACGGTACATTTTTACCCTACTTCTGAAGCGTCCCCCTACGAACCCTTTGACCCGGAAAGGGAAATGACTTGGGGACAAATGCAAGTTTTAGCGGATTTAGTTAATGCTCAAGAGTTAAGTCTTAATGTTCAAGCATTAAGCCTTAATGGTCAAGAGTTAAGCCTTAATGGTCAAACATTAAGCCTTAATGGTCAAGAGTTAAGCCTTAATGGTCAAGAGTTAAGTCTTAATGGTCAAGAGTTAAGTCTTAATGGTCAAGCATTAAGCCTTAATGCTCAAACATTAAGTCTTAATGGTCAAGAGTTAAGCCTTAATGCTCAAGAGTTAAGGGTTGATCGCAAAGAAAAAGTAGCGATTGTAGCGACGGAAAGAGCGTTGCAACCTCATTTGCCACCCCCAGCAGCTTTTAAACCTTTCTGTCTGACCCTCAAGCGGGGGATGGAATTTGATTCAAGTAGCTTTAGTGAAAAATTAGCTACTTTGGGATACGAACGAGTGCCGATGGTAGAAATGGAAGGTCAGTGGAGTCGGCGGGGTGATATTGTTGATGTGTTTCCAGTTTCCTCGGAATTGCCAGTAAGGTTAGAATGGTTTGGCGACGAAATTGAGCAAATACGGGAATTTGACCCTTCAACTCAACGTTCTGCCCTTGACAAAATTGACCAGTTAGTTCTCACTCCTACTAGCTTTGCTCCGATTGTGATGGCAGCACTCAAAGAAAGTGCTGAGTTGGAATTTGATTCAGAAGTATTAGAAGGTAGTCGTCGCTTTTTGGGTTTAGCTTTTGATAAACCGGCTTCTTTGCTAGATTATTTACCCGAAAATACTTTAATTGCCATTGATGAACCAGAACAGTGTCATGCTCATAGCGATCGCTGGGTAGAAAATGCTGAAGAGCAATGGGGATTGGGTAGTGGGCAATGGAGAATCGAGAATGAGGAAGAATCTCCTGTACAGACATTCCACTGGAACGATTCTACGGCAGACGCGATTAATCGCGTCTGTACAACTGCGATTAATCGCGTCTCTACGGCGCCAATAATACCGAAAATTCATCGTTCGTTTGATGATTCTTTGGCAGATGCGGCAAAATTTAAAACATTATATCTATCGGAACTGGTAGAAGAAAATAGCGGTATTAATCTTGCTAGTAGAGGTGTTCCCGTTACACCGCATCAATTTGCCAAGCTTGCAGAAACTCTCCGCGCTGAACGCGATCGCAATTTTTCTGTTTGGTTGATTTCCGCTCAACCAAGTCGTTCTGTGTCTCTTTTGCAAGAACACGATTGTCCAGCACAATTTATTCCTAATCCCCGCGATTATTTTGCGATCGACAAGCTACAAATTAATCACACACCGATCGCTTTAAAATATTCTGGTTTGGCTGAGTTGGAAGGCTTTATTCTGCCGACATTCCGGATGGTTGTTGTCACAGATCGGGAATTTTTTGGACAACATTCTCTAGCTACTCCCAGTTATATCCGCAAGCGTCGCAAAGCTGCTTCTAAGCAAGTTGACCCTCAAAAGCTGCGTCCTGGTGATTATGTAGTTCACAGAAATCATGGTGTGGGTAAATTTGTCAAGCTGGAAAGTTTGACGATTAATGATGAAACTCGTGATTATCTGGTGGTGCAGTATGCTGACGGGTTGTTAAGAGTTGCGGCAGATCAAGTTGGTGCTTTATCTCGGTTACGCAGTAGTGGGGAAAAAGCACCAGAACTGAACAAGATGACTGGGAAAGCTTGGGAAAATACCAAGAATAGAGTCCGCAAAGCCATCAGAAAATTGGCAGTGGATTTGTTGAAGTTGTATGCAGCGCGATCGCAACAACATGGTTTTACTTATCCAGCAGATATGCCGTGGCAAGAGGAATTAGAAGATTCTTTTCCTTACCAAGCGACAACGGATCAACTTAAAGCAGTGCAAGATGTCAAACGAGATATGGAAAGCGATCGTCCAATGGATCGTTTGATTTGTGGTGATGTCGGTTTTGGTAAAACTGAAGTAGCAATTCGCGCTGTTTTTAAAGCTGTCACGGCAGGGAAGCAAGTTGCACTCCTCGCACCAACAACAATTTTGACTCAGCAACATTATCACACTTTGAAAGAGCGCTTTGCTCCCTATCCGGTGAATGTTGGTTTACTCAACCGTTTTCGCAGTGCTGAAGAACGTCGGGAAATTCAAAAGCGATTAGCAACGGGTGAATTAGATGTAGTTGTCGGCACACACCAACTTTTAGGTAAAGGTGTGATATTCCGAGATTTAGGACTTTTGGTGGTGGATGAAGAACAGCGGTTTGGGGTGAATCAGAAGGAGAAAATTAAAAGCCTGAAAACTCAAGTTGATGTGCTGACTCTTTCTGCAACTCCGATTCCCCGCACTTTATATATGTCCTTGTCGGGAATTCGGGAAATGAGTTTAATTACTACACCACCCCCATCAAGGCGCCCAATTCAAACTCATCTTTCACCGCTCAACCCGGAAAGCGTCCGCACTGCCATACGTCAAGAATTAGACAGAGGTGGACAAATATTTTATGTAGTTCCACGGGTGGAAGGAATTGAAGAAACGGCAACGAAGTTGCGAGAAATGATACCTGGGGCAAGATTGGCGATCGCTCACGGACAAATGGATGAAAGCGAGTTAGAATCAACCATGCTCACTTTCGGCAATGGTGATGCTGATATCTTGCTTTGCACAACAATTATTGAATCTGGTTTGGATATTCCGCGAGTCAACACCATCTTAATTGAAGATGCTCATCGCTTTGGTTTAGCGCAATTATACCAGTTGCGGGGACGTGTAGGACGTGCGGGTATACAAGCTCATGCCTGGTTATTTTACCCGAAACAGCGAGCATTATCTGATGCTGCCCGCCAGCGTTTGCGAGCAATTCAGGAATTCACGCAATTGGGTTCTGGTTATCAATTGGCAATGCGGGATATGGAAATTAGGGGTGTAGGTAGCTTGCTAGGTGCAGAACAATCTGGTCAAATGGAAGCGATCGGCTTTGATTTGTATATGGAAATGCTCGAAGAAGCGATTCGAGAAATTCGCGGACAGGAAATTCCCAAAGTTGATGATACTCAAATTGACCTGAATTTGACAGCATTCATTCCTGCTGATTATATCCCCGATTTGGATCAAAAAATGAGCGCTTATCGTGCGGTAGCAGCAGCGAAAGGTAAACAAGAATTATCAATGATTGCTGCCGAGTGGAGCGATCGCTTTGGTACAATTCCCAAGAGCGCAAATCAACTGTTGCGAGTGATGGAATTGAAACAGCTAGCGAAGAATCTCGGATTTAGCCGCATTAAACCCGAAGCTAAACAGCATATCGTTTTAGAAACCCCGATGGAAGAACCTGCTTGGAATTTATTAGCAGCGAATTTATCAGATTCAATGCGATCGCGCTTTGTTTTTTCACCTGGTAAAGTCACCGTGCGGGGTTTAGCAGTTCTCAAGGCAGATCAACAGTTGCAAAATCTCATCGACGCTTTCGCGAAAATGCAAGGCGCCCTTCCCGAAGCAGCTTAGAAGCCTTAGAAGCCCTGACGATTAAAATCGCGGCTACACAAACGAAGCCCACCTGCGTGGGCTAAATTAGCGCTATTTTATTACTTTCGCCAGATGATATTTGAAACCCTCTTTCCAGATTAGTCCGCGCAGGCGGACTTTGTTTGTGTAGCCGCGATTTTAATCGTCGGGGTTTCTACCGGAAGACAAATTACCTAAGGTGATATCTCGCGCAGTACCGATATTAATGCCAATATTTCTTTCCCCTACAATTCCCACACCGTTATTAACCTGATTGCTAATCCCGCGAATCTTCTCCTCTGTTTTTTGTTTATCCCATCCCTCCGTTGCTAAACCTTTGCCACCATGCAACAAAGCAACCGGGAAATCTTCTGTAGCAAAGTCAAAAAATGGCGTTTGTTCAGCTTTACATAAATCTCGTGCGCTTTCGGGAATAGTTTTCCCCAGATAACTCATTAAATGGGAAACCCGCACTACTTTATCCCCTGCTTGGTTAGCAGCACCTTGCAATGCTTCGAGGAGATGGTAGGTGTAAACGCTCATTTTCCCATCTGGACGTATCCACGATAATTGGTTTCCCGTGGAGGAGGTAAAAACTACCCTTCCCGTACCTTGTTTGAGTTCGTCAATGATAGTTTTGGGTAAAGCGGTTTGAGTAAAACCCTTGGGTAAAGGAGGACGGTTATTTGCTTGTTCTTTCGATGATGCCATTCCTTGAGCGTGACAGCTATCGATGATTACCAGCAATCTTTGCGCGGGAATTTGTTGCAATGCAGCGTTGAATTTTGTCGCAGGTAAGGCAGTGTTAGGAATATCTACGCGATCGCTTTCGTGAGGGATAAGATAGTAATCTCCAGATTCATCCAAGCAACCATGACCGGAATAATAAATAAATATAGTCGCTTCTGGGTCATTTTCGGCTTGTTGTTTGAGCCAGTTTAAACCATCTAAAATATTTTCGTTGGTTGCAGTTGTATTGTAAAGTAAACGTAGATGGCGATCGCTGTCAATATAGCCGCATAAATTCTGGTCAGTGAGAAGAGTTTTTATAGCTTGAATATCTTTAACTGTGACAGGTAAGGATAATTTCGCTTCTTCGCATTCCCCTACACCGATGAGTAGGGCATAGTTGTGAGAGAGGATGTTAGACATGGTACGGATGGGTGCAGGTTTGTAGTATTTATAAAAGTATTGAAGTTTTTTAAGTGTTTGAAGAGCGGAAGGAAAAATATTACCGTTATCGGCTTTTACAAAATTTTCATCTTTTAAAGCTTGAACCAATAAAGGTATTCCCGCTTCTTCATCAATCAGTTTTAATGATTCTAAAGCATTACAAATAACATAACAATCTTCAGACTTTAATCCTTGAATTATTTCATTTGCTGTTGAACCTTGAAATTTACTTTTTATCGGTTTTTTTGTATTAATTACGATATTATTATCAATATTATTAAAAGTATCAATTTCCCACCTAATTGCAGCTTGTTCAAATTCAAAATCTTCGTATATTTCTTTGTATATTTTTTTTAAGGCTTCTTTCACCTCATCATCAGTATCTACTATAGCTTCTCTTAGTGCATCAAGTGTAACATCATCATCAATCTCTTGTAGAATTGATAAGGCATAATCACGAACAAGAGAATCTTGATTTTTTAAAGTTTTGATTAATACATCAATTGGTGGTTTGTAAGCAATTGATTCTAAAGCCGAAACAGCCAAATTACGCACTTGATAATCTTGGTTATCTAAAGCTTGAATTAACCCAGAGATTGCTTTATCAGAACCATTTTCTTCTAAAGTTTTAACAGCAGCAATACGAACCAAAGCATCTTCGTCTCCTAACACTTTAATTAAAGCAAGTATAGCTTCATCAGAATCAGTTCCCCATAAAGCAGATGCAGCAGA
>CASBQA010000375.1 GCA_949127635.1 Nostocales cyanobacterium PMM_0069
AATTAATATTTATTTTTGTTGACAATTAATAAATAAAATAAAAAAGATTAAAATATATGGAAAATGTTTAAAATTAACGTAAAAAAAATCCAATTTTATTCTATGCTTCTAACAATAGAGTGTTTTGTAGCTCCAGAAAATTCACTAATTGAATCGAAGGAGAATTCATTCTTTATAAGTGCGAAAACACTTGGTAATTGAAATTGCGGCTTTTCCTCAGCCCAGAGGGAAAGCAACAAACGAAGGAAAAGGTGTAGATAAAGAGTGGTGAGGAGAGATCGGAAACAGCTTTGAATATCGGGGGAAAACACAAGGGTGCAGTTTGTATAACCCTTGATTAGACACGCAAGAACAAATGCGTCTCCATGTCTTGTGGGCGTTGAAAGATTCAATTCCCGAACTGACGAGAAAAGAGTGGTGATGACCCCTAGTATTACAGATTCAGCTGTGAAAGCGGCGATCGCGGCGATCGCATCAGAATCAGCAACGACAGAAGAAAAAATCGAGATGCTGATTGAGATGGCGCAATCTTTTCTGAAACAGCCTAAAACTGCCCAAGATTTGCGAAATGCGGTTGGGCTGTATTATCGGGCTTATGAATTGTGCGCTGATGATTATCCTCTCCTCAAAGCCCGCGCTAATGCGGGAATGGCACTCGGCTTGCAGACAATTCCGGATGTTGGGTCGCAATTGCTACTCCAAGCGAAAGCAGGTTATGAAGAAGCACTGCCAATTTTGCAACAATTTGCCTCACCTGAGGAAGTAGCAGAAGTGCAGATGAATTTGGGGTTGGTGTTGCAGTCGTTAGTGCCATTCAATTTGGCGCGGACGACAGATAGCATCCAAGCTTATCACGAGGCTTTGCGGGTATTTACCTGGCAGGATTACCCACAAGAATACGCGATTTTATACAACAATATAGCGATCGCTTACCTTTCTATGCCCTTAGCATCAGAAAGAGAATACTTGCGTCAAGGCTTGGCTGTGCAGTCATTTGAGGTTGCATTGAAGCACATTAAGTTGATTGACCACCCCAGAGAATATGCGATGTTGCAGAATAACTTAGGCAACGCATTGCAATATTTACCGAGTTCGCATCCACTAGAGAATATTTTCCGAGCGATCGCTGCTTACGATGAGGCGTTAAAAGTGCGTAACTCTAAAGATACACCATTAGAATACGCCAACACAATTTCTAACAAAGCTAATGCCTTATTCAACTTACCAGATGACCCAGAAAAACCAGAAGCCGGGAATTATAAAAATTTGTTGCGAGTTCGTGATTACTATCAAGAAGCTAGGGAAATATTTAATCAGCACGAACAGGTAGAACAAGCAGAAATGGTCAATCAAGTTTTGCAAGAAGTCGAGATAGAAATATTAAAGGATAATTCTTAATTTTCAAAAAAGGAAGAAAAAGAATGACAGATTTTTTGTCAAGCTTGCTGTCTGGTGACATTAACTTAATTACATCATTAGTATGGTTAGTAGTAGCAGCAGGCTTATCTATAGTTGGTGGTGCGATTGGCGGCGTACTTTTAGCTGGCAAAGATTTAGGTTATGAATTAGCTGCAATGACTGGTGGATTATTGGCACCGGCTGGTGTGATTCCAGCGGTATTTATAGGGCTAGTTCTTCTAAATTACTTGAATAATTTCTAGGAGTAATTATGTTTGAGATGGGCTGGTTTTCTCTTAAATTATTTCTCAAAGGAAAGCTAATACGCGATCCTATGTATTTTATCCAGCAAACTACAATAGGCACTGTGATAGGTTTGTTATTGTTGGTATCAATTGCACAAGTGAACGTTCCCTTCTGGCTAGCAATAATAGTATCTAGCTTATTGACTGGTGCAATCATGCCATTTTTGCTCAAAGATTTTAAAACGAAGTGAGTTGTTAATTGTTGGTTGTTATTTGTTAGTTGTTGGTTGACGGTTAACAGCTAATTCTATGTGATCCCTCAGGCTATAAGCCTGGGGCTACAGAAACAAAGCCCACCTGCGTGGGCTAAATTAGGCGCATCTTCATAGAGAAATGGTATAACAACCAACAGTTATCGACTAACCACTAACCACTAACAACTAACCACTAAGCAATAAATAATGACAAAGCTTGAGGAATTAATTAAAGAAATTAACCGCTTTGAGGCAATTGTAGCTGAGTGGGATGAAAGCCAGCGCTGTGTAGTAGTCGGGTTGAAAAGGGCAATTGAGGCTTTACATAAAGTAGCTTTAATGCGGTTAATTAAAAGCTTAAAAAAAGAAGAATCAATTTCCGCTTTACGTCAGGCAGTAGATGATGAAGTAGTGTACGGAGTACTGCTATATCACGAACTCGTAAAATCGCCAAAACCGCCTTTATCACAACGCATTCAAACAGCCATTGATGAAGTTCGTCCTAGCTTAAAAAGTCATAACGGTGATGTGGAATTAGTAGCAATTAAATTACCAGATACAGTTGAAGTCAGGTTCATCGGAACTTGCAGTCATTGTCCGTCTTCAACTTTAACTTTATCTCAGGGAATTGAACAAGCTATTAAAAAATATTGTCCGGAAATTACCAAAGTTATTGCTGTCGAGAAGAAACCTCTTGTTCATAGTTCTAACTCTGGTTTAACTAGTCCATTTTCTCAAAATAGAAATCCTCCTTGGGTTAAGCTAACAACTGTTGATCAAGTTCCGGAATCTGCTGTATTGGCAGTTAATTTTGCAGGTAACTCGCTGATTTTACATCGTCAAGGTGTTAAGATAAGCTGTTACAAAAATGCTTGCGCTCACTTAGCTTTTCCTTTAGATGAGGGTATAGTTGAAAATGGTATTCTCACCTGTCCTTCTCACGGATTTCAATACACATTAGATACAGGAAAATGTTTAACAGCACCTGATGTTTCTCTACAGTCGTATCCTGTAAAGATTAAAGATGATAAAGTTTTTGTGCAACTTCTATTAAAAATATAAAATTGATGCATAGCCCAATTAAAATTACTCCAACATCAAAACTGAAGCGAGAAGCAACAGAAATTGTCCAAAGATTACCTCTGTCGTTTCATGGTGCGAAAGTAATTTTAGGAAATAGTATTGAATCAGAAAAATTAGTGATGCCTTTAGTGCCTAGTGCTAGAAAAATGTTTGCGCCGCGTGGTGCATGTTTGTTATCTGAAACTGGTTCTTTGTGGGTGTCAGATACGGGACATCATCGCTTATTAGGATGGCGAAATTTACCGACTACAGACAATCAACCTGCGGATTGGGTAATTGGACAACCTGACTTTAATCATGAGGGACAAAATGCTAAAAGTACACCAGGAAGGGCAACTTTAAGTGTCCCAACTGGGATTTGTGCTTGTGGGGAAGGTTTAGCAGTAGCGGATGCTTGGAATCATCGCGTTTTAATTTGGAAAAAGTTACCAGAAGATAACAATGTTCCGGCAGATTTGGTGTTAGGTCAAGCTAATTTTATTGAGAACAAACCGAATCGGGGAAAGCAAGAAGCCGCAGCAAATACTTTAAATTGGTGTTATGGTGTTTGCTATTATCAAGGGAGATTGTTTGTTGCTGATACGGGAAATCGTCGGGTTTTAATTTGGAATGAATTACCGTCAGAAAATGGTCAACCAGCGGATTTAGTGTTGGGACAACCAGACATGCGATCGCGTGACGAAAATGGTGGTGCTAGTCCTTCAGCATCAAGTATGCGTTGGTGTCATGATATCACCATTTGGGGAGACAATTTAGTTGTCACTGATGCGGGTAATAACCGTGTAATGATTTGGCAAGGAATACCAACAGAAAATAATACTCCTTGTGCAGTGGTGTTAGGACAAAAAAACTTTGATTTAGTCGAAATAAATCAAGGTGTTTATTTTCCTAGCGCTAGCAGTTTAAGTATGCCTTATGGTGTGGCAGCTAGTGGTGATTGGTTGTTAGTTGCGGATACTGCTAATTCTCGTTTGTTGGGATGGAAAAAGCCAGAATCAATTATATCTTTGCAAGGTGCTGTTGCGGATGCGTTGGCATTGCCCGCCGCAGGCATCGCTGGACAAATAGATTTTCAAAGTAAAGGTGAAAATCGCGATTTTGGGCTGTCAAAGAGAGATAGTTTAAATTGGTGTTATGGAATAAAAGTATGTGGCAATACTGCGATAATAGCTGATTCGGGAAATAATAGAATTTTAATTTGGAAAATGGAAGTATAGATATTATCTCACGCAAAGGCGCAGAGGCGCAAAGAAGAAAAAGATTTATGCTTATTGAAGAAATCAGGGTTTATGGCACTGTTCAAGGGGTAGGATTTCGTCCTACTGTGTATTGTTTGGCGAAAGCTTGCGGGTTGAAAGGGGAAGTTTTTAATGATGGTCAAGGTGTGTTAATTCGGGCTTCTGGTAGTGATGAATCTATAACAGAATTTGTTCAAAGATTGCAACAAGAATGTCCTCCTTTAGCAAGAATTAATCAACTAACTCGAACTCGTTATCAGGGTGAATTTACTTTTAATGATTTTGTCATTTCTACTAGTGTTAGTAATGCGGTAAAAACAGCAATTACTTCTGATGCTGCTACTTGTCCGCAATGTCAAGAAGATATTTTTAATCCTCTTAGCCGTTGGTATCGTTACCCTTTTACTAACTGTACTCATTGCGGTCCCCGTTTAAGTATTATTCGCGCTATTCCTTACGACCGGAATAATACCAGCATGGCTGCTTTTCCCATGTGTTCAGAATGTGCGAAGGAATACAACGATGTCGAAAACCGTCGATTTCACGCTCAACCTATTGCTTGCTATATCTGTGGTCCCCAAGTGACTTTAGAACGTGCAGATGGTAAGCCGATTACCGCTTCCATGTTCTCAATGTTGGATGAGATTGATGCTGTTTGTACCTTGTTGCAAAAAGGCGAGATTGTGGCAATTAAGGGGTTAGGTGGTATTCATCTTGCTTGCGATGCTACGCAGGAAACAACGGTGCAAAAATTGCGCGATCGCAAAAAACGTTACCATAAACCCTTTGCTTTAATGGCGCGAGATATAACGGTAATTGAAGAATATTGCACTCCCAACGCCAAGGAAAGAGAATTATTAGAAAGTCCCGCAGCACCGATTGTTTTAATGCAAATAAAGGGACTGGGGACTAGGGACTGGGGACTGGGAAATAAGGGGATAATGGGAAAACGCCAAATAGCAGATTCCGTCGCACCTGGGCAAAATACTCTCGGTTTTATGCTACCTTATACGCCCTTGCATCATCTAATTCTCAAACGGATGAATCGCCCGATTGTTTTAACAAGTGGCAATATTTCTGATGAACCGCAATGTATTGATAATGAAGAAGCGCGGCAAAAGTTAGGGAAAATTGCAGATTATTTTCTTTTACATGATCGTGAAATTGTTAACCGGATAGATGATTCGGTGATACGGGTTGTTGATGATAAAGTGCAAACAATTCGCCGCGCTAGAGGATACGCGCCAACACCTATCAATTTACCACCGGGATTTAACAACGTTCCTCATATATTAGCAATGGGTAGTGAGTTAAAAAATACCTTTTGTTTATTACGAGATGGACAAGCTATTCTCTCTCAACATTTAGGAGATTTAGAAAATGCTGCTACTTTTAACGCTTATCAAGATACGCTAAATTTATATTTAAATTTATTTGAGCATAAACCCAAAATTATATCAGTGGATCTACATCCTGAATATCTTTCAACAAAACTAGGTAAAGAACTAGCGATCGCTAATCAAATAAAAGTTTATAACATCCAGCATCATCACGCCCATATTGCCGCTTGCATGGCAGAAAATAATATTCCTCTAGATAGCAAGCCTGTTTTAGGAATCGCTTTAGATGGACTAGGTTATGGCGAAGATGGTACACTGTGGGGCGGAGAATTTATGTTAGCAGATTATCGCCAATTTAAGCGACTGGCAACATTTAAACCAGTAGCAATGATTGGAGGTAAACAAGCAATTTATCAGCCTTGGCGTAACACCTATGCCCACTTGATATTAACCGATACTTGGGATAATTTAAAACAAAAATACGGTGAGTTAGAAATCTTACGTTTTCTAGAAAACAAACCGCTGAAACTTCTCAATCAGCTAATAGAGAAACAGATAAACTCTCCCCAAGCTTCATCTGTCGGGCGTTTATTTGATGCAGTTGCTGCTGCTATCGGCATTTGTCGCGAAGAATGTAGCTATGAAGGACAAGCAGCGATCGCAATGGAAGCCTTAGTCGATGTCCATAGCTTAAATAATCATGAAGAAACGCAAAATTATCTTTTTGAAGTTGACATTTTAGATAATATTTATTGTATAGACCCGCGCCCAATGTGGCAAGCTTTACTCCACGACTTACAACACCAGATTTCTCAACCTGTCATAGCTGCTAAATTTCATAACAGTTTAGCTAACGTCATTGTAGAAATGGTTAAACATCTCCGTACAGAAAATGTAATAAATCAAGTCATTCTCACCGGAGGAGTTTTTCAAAATAATATTTTATTACAGCAAGTAACTAAACGCTTAGAAGCATTAGAAATCAAAGTACTCACTCACAGTTTAGTACCCTCAAATGATGGTGGTTTATCATTAGGACAAGCTGTTATTGCAGCCGCTAAATCAATAAATCCATAAGTCATATTCTAAATATGGCAGCCCTAAATAATTCCTTAATTCTTTCTTCTCTTGGCGTTCTTGGCTTTTTGGCGGTTCGTTTCTCTTTACAAGGACAATATGTGTTTAGGAATTCCCGGTCAAATTACAGAAATAACCGACATAAATCAAAAATTAGCTATTGTTAACGTCGGTGGTGTAAAGCGTCAAGTTAATATTGCTTGCATTGTTAACGAACAGCATCCTGCTGAATCTTGTATTGGAGATTGGGTATTGGTTCATGTTGGCTTTGCCATGAATCGAATTAACGAAAAAGAAGCGGCGGAAACATTAAAGTTATTGGAAGAGTTAGCAGAAGCACAACGGACGCTTAATTATTAAATAAATTTCCTAGTCCCTAGTCCCTAGTCCCCAGTCCCTATGAAATACGTTGATGAATTTCGCGAACCACAAAAAGCTGAAGCATTACTCCAAGAAATTGGAAGATTATGTCAAATTTTAGGAAAGCCTATCAAATTAATGGAAGTATGCGGTGGTCATACCCATTCTATTTTTAAGTATGGCATTGAAGAAATTTTGCCGGAGACAATAGAATTAATTCACGGTCCTGGTTGTCCGGTGTGTGTGATGCCAAAGGGGAGATTAGATGATGCGATTGCTATCTCCCAACATCCCAACGTCATTTTCACCACCTTTGGTGATGCCATGCGGGTTCCCGGTTCCACAACCAGCTTACTGCAAGCCAGGGCAAAAGGCGCAGATATTCGCATGGTTTACTCTCCCCTAGATAGCCTGCAAATCGCTAGAGAAAACCCCGACAAAGAAATCGTCTTTTTCGCCCTTGGGTTTGAAACAACTGCCCCCAGCACTGCTTTTACCATCTTACAAGCAGCATCTGCAAAAATTCACAACTTCAGCATGTTTTCCAATCACGTCCTCGTGATTCCCGCATTGGAAGCACTGTTAGATAATCCCGATTTACAACTTGATGGATTTATCGGTCCCGGTCATGTCAGTATGGTAATTGGCACTGAGCCTTATCAATTTATTTCTCAACAGTATCATAAGCCAATTGTTATTTCTGGATTTGAACCTTTAGATATTTTTCAATCAATTTGGATGCTATTACAGCAGCTAGTAGAAAATCGTTGTGAAGTCGAAAATCAATATAATCGAATCGTAGAAACACGAGGAAATATTGTTGCAATAGAAGCTATAAACGAAGTTTTTATAGTGCGCGAAAACTTTGATTGGCGCGGTTTGGGTGAAATTCCCAACTCTGGCTTAAAAATTCGGACAAAGTATGCTCAATTTGACGCAGAACTTAAATATACCATTCCTAATCTCAAAGTTGCTGACCATAAAGCTTGTAAATGTGGCGAAATTCTCAAAGGTGTATTGAAGCCTTGGGAATGCAAAGTATTTGGTACAGCTTGCACCCCAGAAACACCGATTGGAACTTGCATGGTTTCTTCTGAAGGTGCTTGTGCAGCTTATTACAAATATGGTCGCCTTTCTAAGATTGGTAGAAAAAATATAGCCGAAAAATCACAGGTAACAGTATCTCAAGAACCTCTCCCCGCTTGCGGTAATTCTCGATAAAAAGGAGGAGGTACAGAATATTGAATTAACCGCAGATGAAGATAGATAAACGCCGATGGACGCAGATAAATTTGTACCTCAGCAGACTAGGAAACGCTATACTACAAACTCAATGATATTTTGCAAAATATTTTAATATGAAACTTTCTCTCAACAACTCAGCACAAAATTCCCTATTTCAAAAAGTCCCTCGCCGAGGTAAACTGCGAGATACTCATATTACTCTAGCGCATGGTAGCGGTGGTAAAGCAATGCGCGATTTAATTGATGATATCTTTATTAGGAATTTTGATAATCCAATTCTCTCCCAATTAGAAGACCAAGCAAGCTTCAATTTAGCAAGTTTCACACAACACGGAGATAGACTAGCTTTCACCACTGATTCTTATGTTGTAGATCCTTTATTTTTTCCTGGTGGTGATATCGGAGAATTAGCAATTTATGGTACTGTAAATGATTTAGCGGTGAGTGGTGCTAAACCTTTATATCTCACCTGTAGTGTTATTTTAGAAGAAGGATTACCTGTAGAAATATTGCGACGCGTCGCTACAAGCATGAAAATAGCCGCGCAGAAAACTGGCATACAAATTGTGACAGGTGACACAAAAGTTGTGCAGCGCGGTGCTGTAGATAAGTTGTTTATTAATACTGCTGGGATTGGCGTAATTCCAGCGGGAGTTGCTATTTCGGCACACAATATTCAACCGGGAGATGCGGTAATTATTAATGGTGAATTGGGCAATCATGGCGCTTCTATTTTAATTGCCCGTGGTGAATTGGCATTAGATACTGATATTGAAAGTGACTGTCAGCCGTTACATGATTTAGTTGAAACTATCCTCAATGTTTGTCCCGAAGTTCATGCAATGCGGGATGCAACACGCGGTGGTTTGGCTACAGTATTAAATGAATTTGCTGTTAGTTCTAATGTCGGAATTCGCATGTATGAAAAGTCTATCCCAGTGCGTGAAGAAGTAAAAGGTGTGTGCGAAATTCTCGGTTTAGATCCGTTGTATTTGGCGAATGAAGGTAAGTTAGTTGTAGTGGTGAAAGGTGATAATGCTGACACTGTTTTATCAGCTATGAAGTCTCACCCAGCCGGAAAAGATGCTTGTATTATCGGTGAAGTTATTTCCTGTCCTCCGGGAATTGTATTATTAAACACTATTTTCGGTGCTGAACGCATTGTTGATATGCTTGTGGGCGATCAGTTACCACGCATTTGTTAAGTTATGATGATGATTTTATAGAATTTATTAAGTTTTTATATAGATATTTGTAGTCAATCGGACTTTTTCATCAAAAGGCTATTGATAGGATTTGTGAAAGATAAGCAATGAAAAGTTAGTTTGTTGGTGAATTAAGTAATTTTTTATTAATTATACAAGCTGAATGTATAGTAACGTACCTAATTTATCTGGTGCGTTACACTGCGTTAACCCACCTTACATCTGATTTTAAAAAATAGCGATCGCCTGAGTTTTATGCACGAAATAGGAATTACTCAAAATGTTGTAGCAATTGTAGCTGAATACGCCAATGGTGCAAAAGTGCGACGAGTATTATTAGAAATTGGCAAGCTTTCAGCTATTATGCCCGATGCCGTATCTTTTTGTTTTGATATTTGTTCTCAAAATACAGTTTTAGAAGGGGCAATATTAGAAATATTGCAAACTCCCGGTTTAGCAAAATGTCGTCAATGTGGTGCAGAAATTACTCTAGAAAAGCCCTTTGGTGTCTGTAGTTGTGGCAGCCTTCAACTAGATTTAATTGCTGGCGAAGAATTAAAAATAAAAGAAATTGAAATAGAGGAAATATGTGTGTAACTTGCGGCTGTTCTGATGATGCTGAAGCTAAAATTTCTAATTTGCAAACTGGTACAGTAGTGGCTATTAAGCCTGAAAGTGAAACTCACCACCATCATACTCATGTGTTACCTGATGGAAAGGTTGTCACCCATTCTCACAGTCACGATATTAATGAAGCATCTCAAATTCATGCCAAAATACATGGCAAAACTATATCATTAGAACATGAAATTTTAGGAAAAAATAATCTGATAGCTGCCCAAAATCGCGGCTGGTTTAAAGGTAGAAATATTCTGGCATTAAATTTAGTCAGTTCTCCGGGTTCGGGAAAAACAACTCTTTTAACTCGCACAATCAATGATTTAAAAAAGCAGTTGTCTCTTAGTGTGATTGAAGGGGATCAAGAAACTACTAATGATGCCGAAAAAATCAAAGATACTGGCTGCAAAGTTGTTCAAGTAAATACGGGTAGTGGCTGTCATTTAGATGCAGCAATGGTAGAACAAGGTTTGCAACAACTCAATCCACCTTTGGATTCGATAGTAATGATTGAAAATGTTGGCAATCTTGTTTGTCCGGCTTTATTTGATTTGGGAGAACAGGCAAAGGTTGTAATTTTATCGGTGACAGAAGGAGAAGATAAACCGATAAAATACCCCTATATGTTCCGCGCTAGTGAGATAATGATTTTGACAAAAATTGATTTGCTGCCTTATGTCAAGTTTGATGTGCAACGCTGCATAGAATATGCCAAGCAAGTCAATCCGCAAATTCAGATTTTTCAACTTTCGGCGCAAACTGGAATGGGATTAGATAATTGGTATAAGTGGCTATCCAAAAAAGCTATTAGCTATTAGCAACATCGTAGAGACGTTCCGCTGGAACGTCTTTACAATATATTAATATAACAACGTTGTCTCAAAGCCAATCTCGATAACCTGAGATTTCTTTGACGCTAATTTCAAACGCTCCCCCTTTGCCAAATGGGGGATAAACGCGGATGTTAGCATTACTAGAAAACCGTTCTAATCGATTGCCGAATTGAGGAATGTTGCTGACTATATGCCAGTAAGATACTATATCAGGACTGTCAATTACCAAAGTCAAGCTATCGGCATTTGTGGTGATGTACCAATGACAGTTAGAGAGTAATGTTCGCGTAATGCGATCGCACGCTTGATAAAAGCATCTGCCAGTAGATTGTTCTAGTTCTTGATGCAGCATTCTATCAAGTTTTGTCACCTCTGTTGGCGGTAAGTCATCCGCAGGTAGTGAGGGTGGTTTACACATAATTTTGCACCTCCTGGTTGTAGCGAGTCAAACTCTCTAGGTTTTTTTGCAAGTCAAAAGACGAGGGTTTGAGTGCCAGCGTGCCTATATTTAATTGATCCTGAAATTTTTTGATTTTGTCGCGACAAGTAGCCACATCACCAATAATCGAATTTTCAATCAAATAGTCTTCATCAAAACAAATGTTGTCGCGGTCAAATTGTTTGACTTTTTGATTGAGGCTGCCTTGCATAAGTTGGGCAGAATTGGCTTTCATTTTCAGGCTGTATTTGCGGATAAAAGGCATCGCTTCATTCACCGCTTCATCGTATGTCTTTGCCGCAAAAAAGAAGCGCGCTAGCATAAGATTTTCAGCACCGCTAGAATTTAAGGCACGATATTTGGCAACAGTATTTTTCAATCTATTAAGTGAAAACGGCGGTCCCCCCATTAAACCGAAGGAATGTTTTGCGGCAAAGGCTACCCCCTCATCATCGCCAGTTGCCACAAACACGGGAATTTTTGGTTGCAATGGTTTCGGGTAAATTGTCAACTTTGCACATTGATAATATTGCCCGTTAAAGGTGACATCCCTTTCATATAACAACTGCTGAATCATCGCGATCGCTTCTAACATTTTGGGACGAGATTCACTCGTTGCTGTGGCAAAATGCTTGTTTTGTTGTGGAAAGGGTCCACCTTTGGCAATTCCAAATATTAACCGCCCACTACATAAATTATCCAACGTAGCAATATCTTCCGCGACTCGAATCGGGTTATGAAACGCCAGCAACACCGCTCCAGTTCCTAATCGAATTGTGGAAGTAACGCCTGCTAGGTGCGCCAGCAAGACTAACATTGATGAACTGATATTCAATTCATTGAAATGATGTTCGCTCACCCAGGCTTGGTCAAAGCCGAGGTATTCGGCATGTTTCACCAGCGCGACTTGCTCGAAGATGGCGCGATGGGCATCCTGGTAGGGATTTTCATAATTACAAAACAGTCCAATTTTCATGGCGATCGCTATTATTTCTAAGTTGCAACCCAATGCAAATCTAACCACAAGCGTGGATGTGCCTGCTTTAGTTTTGACATCGGATCGCGTAGCAGTCGTGAAGCATTCAGAAACACCACCTGAATTAACCCCATGTTATCTGCTACTTCTCTAAGTACATCTTTTTTAGCTTGCACATAAGTCAATATTTCGGCAGAGCAATAAATCCCTATGTATTGCAAGCGTTTAGGAGGTCGTCCCCAATAACAGGTAATGACTTTCACATAACAGCCGTGTAACAATTCCCCTAATTGTGGGTAATAGTTTTCCACGACTCTGATGAATTCTTTGGCTAGGATATCTTCAGTAATCATTACAAAACATATTTACGTAGCGCTCATCACATATGTTAATATAACACATTTATTGTCAAATAAAACTGACAATAAACCTATTTTTTATTAATGCTTTATAATTACTATTAAACAATAGGAGGTATTGCTAAAAGCATACCTCCTATCAATTTGATATAGCACCAAAACTTTGTTTAAACTTGCCTGTGACTGGAAAAATCATCAAATGTAGCGCCAATCCAGCCAAGGCAGTTAAATAATTTAAATTGATTGTTTTCGCAAAACATCAGAATTGCAATGTGGAAAATTTATGATTCAAAATTTTCTCTCATAACAATCATTAATTGTGATTATCGAGCATTCCGCTCTGACACCAAAACCTCTGCTACCAAATCTGGCAAATCCATGAGGTCAATATATCCATCTGAACCACGCATAGGAGAGATAAATGTATAGTTTGGGTCACACTCTCCATTGTCGTAAACTTGAATAAACCATCTATCAGGAAATCCGGCAATGCCAAGTTCTACAATATACCAACACTCACCAATCAAACGAGAGTTAAATATTGTAAACCACTCTCTATTTGGTTCGGAAATGTTCCAATCTGCCATCAGGAACTCTAACGCGATTTGTCCGGCATCTATTGAAGTCAATAGCATTTCTACTCCTTATTTGAAACTTCAGGATACAATCCTAATTCCTTTGCTAGCTCACGCGCAACAAAAAATAAAAACTCGGCACCATCTTGATTTCCTTCGTGAGCAAACATAGTTCCTACTTGCATCATTGTCTGCACCAAGCCACTATCCATTAATTCTGGCTCTTGCTCTAAAACTTCCGGTTCCTGACCGTTAGGACACTTAAGTAGCTTATCAATTAAATTAAAATACAGGTTTTGGCGTTGTTCTTGGGTTTGCTCTGTCATGATTTATGTTTGTTGATGCGCGAATTGTTTATTGCTCGATGCTTTGATGCCAAAGTCTTTCCAACATTTCGATCTGTTCTTGCAAAACCGCAGAGCGATATACAAGATACCTATCGTAGAAAAGAATTGCCAAGCCAATACAAATAGGGAAAAACAAGAAAAACCATTCTAACAAAGTGGCAATTTTATATTGCTCAACAGTAGTTAGTATTTCTTGGGCAGGATTGGGTTTTGTCTCTTCTTGCTGAGTAGTTAATAAGCTTTGGTTCAGTGCTTCATCAGTAGTATTTTTGCCAATTTGATTAACTGCATAAGTTGAATTCTTTATTTCCAATAACTCGATATGTCGTCCCCAAATTATGCCAAATACTACTACTCCTGGAGAAAGTACTGCTAAAGTTATTAAACAAACTGTGATAATATTTACAATTCTGGATCTCATCTTGACTAAAGAAGTATGAAGTGTAAAGGATGAAGTTGATACAAGCTTTATAAATATGAAGGATAAAGGATAAAATATCCTTCATAGTTCAAATTTTGGTATGGGTGGGTTAATTTTATACTTCATACTTCAACCTTCAGATTAACTCTTCGTTGCAAGGCAGTATCTACCCAGTGAGCAAATATTTTTTACGGTTTATACAAGCACTAAGCTTTGGCAAATAAAAGTCTGGCAGAAGCGTGCAAAGTATAAATATCCGAAGTTAGAAAGCACTACTAACAGGAGTGACGCACATCTTTCCCTTATCTACAACAGGGGGTTAAGAAGTCCCCCCTCGTTCTTTAGGTTTGCACCATTAGAATGTCGGGGGGTAGAGGGGAATCTCTGCGTAAATCCTATACGTTTTATATCAGTCGTCTCTGCACACAACTATTTATCTGTGTGAATTAAGATTATTAAATTAATTAGATTTGTACTCAAAGCCTGCAATTCATATCTGATAAGACTTACAAATTTTTCTTGGGGTATGGGTACTAGTATTTTTGGGTTGGGGTACTAGTATTTACCTTCTGGGGTTCTAGCATTTTTGTACTCAACATCAAACCTATCCAGGCTTTGACAAAAGACTCTTTTTGAGCTAATTTCTGGTTCTTAAAGTTTGTACTCAAAGCAAATCATATTACTTGATAAATATACACGCAATTAACTTAAATTGAATCAATAAAACATTAATATTGTATTAAATATTTGTATTTACGATCTAGAGAATTTGAAAAATCATCTAAACACTACAGAAAGAATCTCCATTGATTTATAAAATACTTTGTTAATAAGCCAAACTTGTGAAAGTAAAAGCTGACAATTACCCAATACCACTCGCATCACAACTGAACAGCCAGATTCTCACTCAACCCTTGCTCACTCTGCTCATGCTCAAATATTTTCAATATTCTGGGTAAGTTAGAGTATATAATTTATATTATGTATGTTGATAAATACACTTGCCCTCAAGGAGTGCAACTTACATCAACAACTCATTCAAAGAAAAAAATTAATAAATTTAAATATATACAACTAACTGTAAGAAAATAAAATGTGTGACACTTTACTAAATTTAGAATTTTAGGAGTTAATTCGTGCGGATAGCTAAAGACGTAACAGAACTTATTGGACGGACTCCTTTAGTTGCTCTGAATAAGATCCCCCAATCTGAAGGCTGTGTAGCCAGAATTGTGGTGAAGTTGGAAGGAATGAACCCAGCCGCTTCAGTCAAAGACCGCATCGGCATCAGCATGGTGCAGCAAGCAGAAGCTACGGGCTGGATTACGCCAGGAAAAACCATTTTAGTCGAGCCAACCTCAGGTAATACCGGGATTGCACTCGCAATGGTGGCAGCAGCGCGTGGCTACAGTTTGATTTTAACAATGCCAGAAACCATGAGTTTAGAAAGACGCGCCATGCTACGCGCTTATGGTGCTACTTTGGAGTTAACTCCAGGGGCAGAGGGAATGAGAGGGGCAATTCGCAAAGCGGAGGAAATTGTCGCTAAAACTCCCAACGCTTTTATGCTGCAACAGTTTCGCAACCCAGCAAATCCGGAAATTCACCGCAAAACTACCGCCGAAGAAATTTGGGAAGATACAGATGGGGAAGTGGATATTCTCATCGCTGGGGTAGGTACCGGCGGGAC
>CASBQA010000376.1 GCA_949127635.1 Nostocales cyanobacterium PMM_0069
CATTAAACTTTCCCAAACCGCAAAAGATCAACTTCTAAAACTAAGACGCTACACCAAAATCGACCAATGGAACATCCTTTGTCGTTGGGCATTTTGTCGTTCCCTCGCTGAACCAACCATCCCTTCCCCCGTACCAATTCCTCAAGATAGCAGCGTGGAAATGACTTGGCGCGTCTTTGGCGGCGAGATGTGTGATATTCTTTTAGTGGCGCTCAAACAACGTTGCTACAACGATAATTTAGGTACTGACAAAGAAACCCTCATCACGCAATTTCGCCTGCATTTACATCGTGGTATCGGTTACTTAGCAGGCGATTTAAATATCAAGAAGATTGAAGATTTGATCGAACTGGCAACTAAAAAGATATAAGAATTATTAGAAAAGGGGAATGGGGACTGGGCACTAGGGACTGGGGACTGGGAAGAAACAGATCCATGTGAATAATCTTTTTCCTAATCCCTAATCCCTAGTCCCTAATCCCTATCTTTATGTCACAAAGCTACTTAGAAATCGAACGTCACAAAGCCGCGATTTTTCGCATTGACATCTCTCGTCCGGTGCGATTGGCAATTGAGTGGGCAATTATAAATAATGATACCACGTTTTTTGATTACGGTTGCGGACATGGGGGTGATGTACAGCGAGTAGCAAATTTAGGTTACACCAGTGCAGGGTGGGACCCTTACTATTATCCAGATGTAGCACTCACATCAGCAGATGTCGTCAATTTAGGCTACGTCCTCAACGTCATCGAAAATCCAGAAGAACGGCGTGAAGCACTCATACATGCCTGGAAACTCACCCGTAAAGTTTTAATTGTCGCGGCTCAAGTTTTAATTGATGCTCCCAGTAATGCTCAATTAGCTTACGGTGATGGTATCGTTACCCGTCGCAATACATTTCAGAAATATTACGATCAACAAGAACTCAAAAGTTACATTGATGAAGCGCTAAATACAGATGCAGTACCCGTAGCGCTGGGCATTTATTTTGTTTTTAGAGATGAGTCTGAAAAAGAAAGCTACAAAGCCATCCGCTTTTTTTCTAGCAATTCTACGCCGAGAGTCTGCATCCCGATAAAGCGGTTTGAGGACTACAAAGAAAAGCTGCAACCACTGATGGAATTTTATACGCGTCGTGGCAGACTGCCAATAAAAGGTGAATTAGAAAACGAACAAGAATTACTGATTGAATTTGGTAACTTTCGCCGTGCCTTTGCGGTGATATTACAAGCAACTGACGAAGCGGAATGGGATGCGATCGCCTATCGTCGTTCTCTTGATATTCAAGTTTATCTTGCTCTGACCCATTTCGATCAACGCCCATATTTCTCCAAGCTAGCCCCGGAAATGCGTCACGACATCAAAGCCTTCTTCGGTAGCTACGAAGAAGCTTGTCAAGTCTCTGACAGCAAGCTTTTCAGCTTAGGTCAACCAGAAGTTATTCAAACAGCTTGCGAAAAAAGCAAAATCGGTAAACGCACTCGCAGCGCTCTTTACGTTCACGTTTGGGCACTTTCCGCACTCGATCCGATACTGAGAATTTACGAAGGCTGCGCTAGTCGCACTGTCGGACGTGTAGATCAAGCCACACTGATAAAATATTGCACAGATAAACAGCAAATTTGCTACCTGTTTTACCCCGAATTCGACACAGATCCCCATCCAGCGTTACAAGCGAGTATCATTATTGATTTTAAGACTTTGAAAATAACCCACCGAGACTACCAAAGCAGGGTAAATCCGCCAATTCTCCACCGCAAAGAGACATTTGTTACTTCTAACTATCCTATGTTCGCAGAATTTGCTAAACTCACTCAACAAGAAGAGGAATTAGGATTGCTTAAAAGTAAAAGCGAGATTGGCACCCGTAAAGGTTGGGAAAAATGCCTTGCGGCACACGAAGTAGAAATTAGAGGGCATCAAATTTACCACATTAACGAAACTTAAGGTACTAGATATGTTAAAGGGGCATTCTTTATTGGTGTATCTTCCCTGATGAGAGGACAATTTGTCTGGAAACTATAATATCATATCGGTTTTCAACACAATACTATTGTTTCATGGCTTTTTCATGAGAAACAAGCAATTGAGAGTGAGACTTAAATCAACACCTAAAACTGCATTAATCACACTGAAATAAACCCATTTCAATTTGGGAAGTCATACTGAGACTGATTTCATCCTCAAAACAAGATGGTGGAAAAAGTTAGGTGTAAGCGATCGCCTTTATTTCAGCTTCCGGCATATTGGCATGAAATTATACAACGAGTATGGCAAAATAACTAAAATTTAGTATTGTGAGGATGAATCTGGAAAATATTCAACTACCTCGCCCTAAAAGGGACGAGGATTACTAAGAACAAACTTAGTAACGCAAGTGTTGAATAGCCCACCGAGACAGATTCTGATACGCACATCCGAATACTTCCCCAGTTCGGATATTTTGCAAGACTATTTGTTTAGTCGTTGGGTAATGCCAAGACATTCTGGATTTGTTGGGCGAGGGGACAAATTACGGGTTTGCTGGTTCCTGGGATTATATCCATTCAAAAACCAGCATTTAAATATAAAGCCGTCAAGCAAAGGACGGGGTTTCTACCCATTTTTATGATGAAAGAAATTAAAGGACTCGGACAAGTTTTTGGTAGCCGCAAAATGGCGGCTTTATTATTGCTAGGTTTTTCATCAGGGTTGCCATTGTTATTAATTGGTAACACCTTAAAGGCTTGGATGACCGTAGAAAATGTGAATTTGTCGGCTATTGGCTGGTTTAGCCTCGCTAGTTTACCTTATTCGTTGAAGTTTCTCTGGGCGCCTTTTGTGGATAGGTTCACCCTACCATTTTTAGGACGAAGACGGGGTTGGTTGCTGTTGACGCAGATTGCTTTAATCATAGCGATCGCCATCATGGGTTTTCAACAACCCAAACAAGCATTACAATTTCTTGCCATCAACGCCATTATCATCGCTTTTATTAGTGCTACTCAAGATATCGCTGGTGATGCTTACCGTACCGACGTTTTAACACCATTAGAAATGGGTGCTGGTGCAGCGCTTTGGATTTTAGGTTATAGAATTGCTCTGTTAGTAGCAGGTGCTTTGGCATTGATACTTGCCGATCGCTTGCCTTGGTCATCAGTTTACTTGGTGATGGCAGCTACGATGCTAATCGGTATTTTTGCCACATTATTCGCACCAGAACCAAAAGAAATTAGCCCTCCTGCCTCTTTAGTCGATGCCGTCATTTTACCCTTTGGCGAATTTTTTCAGCGCAAAGGTGTTATGGGGGGCTTGTTGATTTTATTATTTATTACTCTATACAAATTGGGCGATGCTTTACTGAGTAATATGACCACGCCGTTTTTGCTGCAAACTGGTTTTACCAAAACCGATATTGGGGCAATTCAGGTAGGGATGGGATTAATCGCTACTATTGTTGGTGCTTTGGCAGGTGGTTCAATATTGAGTAGAATCGGCATAAATCGCTCACTTTGGGTGTTTGGGATTCTGCAAGCTGTAAGTAATTTAGCTTACTTTTTTCTGGCATACCTTGGCAAAAATTACCAAGCAATGGTGTTGGCGATCAACATAGAACAGTTTTGTGGTGGGTTGGGAACAGCCGCTTTTGTTGCCTTTTTGATGAGTCTTTGTAATCAGCGCTTTTCTGCAACCCAATATGCTTTACTCTCTAGCTTAATGGCAGTCAGCCGTGATATTCTATCTGCTCCAGGTGGTGCGATCGCATCTGTTACAGGTTGGTCTACATTTTTCTTAATTACTATTGTCGCCGCTGTGCCAGGACTACTCCTATTGCCAGTGTTTGCCCCTTGGAACTCAAAGCCAGAGGCAATGCCCAGACCAGGACTCGATCAAGAAAATGAGGATTTATGGGGAACCAAGTAGTAGTAAAAGTATAATGCCTATTATACGGTTATATAATCGTCTCCATAACCAACTTTGAGCATTAATTGAGCATTATGGTTAACAGCGCTAAAACACCCAATAATAGAGCATCCAAGGGTACTGTAAGCAAATGAGCATCTATTAAGACTTAAAAGCTGGAAGTGTTTATTTAGCGTTTGTTTTTAACTTATGGGAAACCAAGTAGTCGTTTTTGTCGGCACATTTATTCTCTTCGTTACAGGTTTATTACTTGGCTACGTTCTGTCTCAGTTAGTTTTAGGATTTCTGCCGTTTAATTTCCTAACTTTCTTAGGAACACTCAGCCTAATACTAATTTTTGGCACACTTTATTACGTTTTATTTTGGCAATTTCGCCGACAGGATTCTGAGTCATTTGTCCAAGAAATACCAAATTGGGTTGAGGATAGTGCAGATGGCTCTCAAAATCGCATGAAAAGCAGGCTTGTTTCTTTATTATCAGGAGACACCGCCGCCGCCGATCGCTTAATTGAGCAAGCAAAGCTGAATTATCCAGGAATGCCCGAAGATTGGTATTGGGAAAGAACGATCGCCGATTTGGAACGCGATCGGCGTTAACCTGATATCCCCCAAAATCGGTAAAATAAATGAGAATTAACTTCACAAATCTTCAGCAAGCTCCTTATATGAGTCCATTGCTGCTTACAATTTAAACATGGCTATAATTCGTCAATACATCGCCCCATTGTTGGCAATACTAGTATTTACCTTTGCCCTAGTAGCAGTCAGCGCTCGCATCTTTTTACCTTCTGATATGGCAGCACCCGCACCTATTGAAGAAGTAGGAGTAAGTTTTATACCTGAAACTGGTTTACCATTTACAGACCTATTCGCTCATCGCTAATAGCAATTTTGAATTCTTTACTACCTGGCTACAACATTCGCCGTGGCTCAACTTTAGATCGATCGCTGCTGGTTAAGTTTATGCAGCGAACTTATCAGGATATGTTTCCCGGTGAGGATTTTTCCCATCTAGCGCGAACAGTTGAGCAGTATTTCTCCAGCGAAACCCCTCTGTGGTGGGTGGATTTTGTCGGACTCCTTGGGGAGGTGGGAGATAAGGGAGATAAGGG
>CASBQA010000377.1 GCA_949127635.1 Nostocales cyanobacterium PMM_0069
AGTACATAGGATTATTTTTGTAATCTTCTGGGACACCGATCGCAGACAAGCCAGCGATCGCTCGTAAGTTTTGGCAGCGTATTAATTCGCTAAAATTTAAACCGGAACGTCCTTCTATTTTGGCAACCGTCTCAATTGCAGTTAATAGACTTTCTGCGGCTTCAGTTTCTGAATAACCCCGACGGAGTGCAATTCTAATTGCGGCTGTATCAGCATTTAACTCTAATTCTTGGGAACTATTAATCCGCCAAATGCGAATTAAGGCGATCGCACTTAATCCCCCAGCAGCAACTATACCTACCACATCTTGTTGGGCTGATTCCACGAATCCGCCTAAAATACCCGCCACCACCACACCTTGATAAATGTTGGGTTTAAACCATTTTACCCCGGTCAACCAACTAATTGTCCGCAAAAGCAGCAAGTCGCGTTGCTCTTTCTTCAGGCGACGCCATAAATCAAAGTTAATATATATTGGTCGCTCCTGATTCCAGGGTAAGGGAAAAGAAGCATCAATCACTTTTGGCTGTTCTGATTTGCTGACGAGTTTTATCGTCATTCGACCAGAAGCCGGCATCACATCTAACAAACGACGAATTTCAACATTAGGCTCCATGATTAATATTATTAGGCATAATGAGCATTGAAAGATCGAATTTTTGCTACATGGAAGCTTTTGCTCTTATCCCACCTGAATGGACAAATCAGGCAATTCATGCTTATAAGTTTTGTTGTCCTAACTGCAAGGCAAGTAGCTTAGAAGCAGAAAAAGTTTGGCTGAATCGGCGATCGCCTGTCATTACAGAAGAACATCGCCGGAAATGGCAAGAATTTTACCATTGTAACTGTGGTTATGTGTGGTGGGCTTGGAGTAGCGATCGCCCTCCAACAGATTTATCGAATCAACAAGATAATCATCTCATATAACCAAATTTTCAACAAACAAAAGCCCGCTTATAGGCGGGCTAATATTAATCTACCTTACTCTTCAGCCCACGCAGGTGGGCTTTGTTTGTATAGCCGCGAATTCTATTCGCCAGGGCTTTGTTTGTGTAGCCGCGAATTTCATTCGTCAAGGCTTCTTTAGAAAGTGAAAGTGGTACGCATTGTACCTACATAAATGGTGTCATTGCGAGTGTTATTCTCAGGATTGAAAATCACTAATAAACCGGGAGTAATAGCAATGTGGTCATTAAGTTGCAACTTGTAAAGACCTTCTAAATGGTAAGCGGTATCTGTATCTCTTAGCCCTCTACCAGCTCTACCATTAGAAAGCACATTGGCATCATTGCTGGCAGTTCTGGGTGGTTGACCAAATATCAGACCAAGCACGCTACCTTTTGGACCAAAATCTTGCAAACCGAAGCTAGCACCCCAGTAGTTGAATGTTGCACTATCACCGTTTCTAACGGTGATAGGAACACCACTGATGGTTGAGTTACCACCGCTCTGTGCTTCAGCATCAGTGTAACCATACCAACCATTAAGTAGCAACTTAGGGGTGAGTTTAAAAGCAGCTTCTACACCGTAATGATTAGCACTGGTGGCAACACCCCCAAATGGGTTATTGGCAATGCTGCTGCCTGTGGATTCAAACATGCTCACGCGAGTACTAGTCACATTATTAACAGTAGTAACGCCATTTTGATAAGTACGTGCGTAAGTTAAACCGATATTGAACCTTGGAGACGGTTTGAAAGCTATCTGAGCTAGAGCTGCATAGTTACCATCAAAAAGACCATTTTTATCCAATGGATTGTTAGCTGTATTATTACGTCCACCAGCTAGATAACCAACAGAGGCACTTATAGCTCCCTTGGGGTTAAGACTTATAGTTGCACCTGCACCACCCTGACCTTGACGGAAGATGGGGCTGAAGCGACCATAGCGGGAGATAGCACCCCTACTAGTGCTGGCAAAGTAAGGGCTGAAGTTGTCGATGTTTTCCCAAAATTCACCATTGTTTGCATCAACCTTGATACGTACTGCGCTAGTTAGGTCGAAAGCATAGTTGAGTTTTTCTACCTGGAGATTGTTACTAGTGTCGTTCTCAAATATTAAGCGGGACTGAGCAGTACCCGTTGAAGCCCTACCAAGGGTACCACTGTTGTTGGAAAGGATATTCCCTGCTTGCAAACGAATTTGTAACTGGTCTTTTCCACTGAAACTGGAAAGCAAGCTCAAACGAACCCGTTCAGAGAAAGTCGTGTTGGCATCTAAGCTCCGGCTTGCTGCCCTTGGATTAGCTCTGAGTGCAGCAGAACTTGTTGCTGCGTTATTACCGAAAGGTTCAGACAAAACGAAAATCGCTTCTCCAACTAACTTGGTGGTAGTTGAGAATTGATTGGATTCCAACTCTGCGGTTCTCGCTTCTAGTGCATCTACACGACCGCGCAGAGTTGCCAATTCAGCGGAAAACTCTTCTTGTAAGCGCTGTAAGGTCGCTAAGTCTTCTTTTGTCACCAAGTCAGCGGTAGCTGTGGCAATCAATTCGTTAACGCGGTCTAAACAAGCATTCAAACCAGCGGCAAACTCATAACGGGTCATTGCACGGTTGCCGCGATAAGTGCCGTTTGGATACCCAGCGATACAGCCATAACGCTCAACTAGAGATTGTAATGCTTGGAATGCCCAATCTGTAGGCTGCACATCAGAAAATTGAGATACGGATGTTACCTGACCGATGCTGTTAGACTCTTGGGATAATTGGGAAACAGAAGTTGTCTCTTCTTTAACTTCAGCTTTGACTTCAGCTGCTCTGGCACCGTTCGCTGCTAAAAATGAGGCAGCAACAACCAATGGACTTAGTTTAAAAACGTTCCACAGAGGTTTTTTCATTTTTTTCTCACTCACACCTATTGATTTAATGGAATAAATTCCGATAATCATATTACAGTAATAGTAGCAGATATTATGATTTATATTCACTTTGATATATTGAATTTCTCAGTGATGTTGTTGACGGCTTCACTAAACAAGTTAAAAGCCTCGTTTTATCTACCTATTCACCGATAACTGCTAGTTAGGTTAAGTTTAGGTAAAATTTATATTTTGCAGCAATACCAACAAGTGCCTTGGTCTGAAAATCGTTGAATAATAGGGCAATTGCTCTTGAAATTGAAGCATTGTCAATAATCTTTTTATAGTTACCGTCAGAGGATATTTACGGGAGCAATAATTTCCTACATTAAGGTTGTATATTTTGTCAAGTCAAGTAACTAGATAAGAAACAAAATATTTCACAACTTGCCCTAAATAAGAGCGATCGCCAATATAGCGGTTATCATTTGGGTGCAATACATCAAAGAATTAAGGAACCGCAGATGAACGCACCACCGACGCAGATAAATCTGTACTTGATTCAAACGAGAAGCGCTATATATAGCAATCCTACATCCCATGTAAAAATTCCCAAGATTCAGATTCGGTGACTTGGCATTCATTTGTTGGGAATCTAACTTTTCACGCTTTTGTTCAAGACAAATATAGCTATCAGACGGATTAGGATAACTTCAACTTTCTGGGAATTTTTTGGTAAGTTTTATTTATATATCAACATTTGTCGTTGTTTTTGTGAGTTTCCCCTTGGTTTTTGAGCGTCACGAATATTATCTCATGAGGTAGGGAGCGCGATCGCACCAAAAAATCCCACAGATAAAATATTCATCTCAACTAGCACACATTAAACCCTATTTTTTGTCCCTTGATTGGGAAAACATAGAACAATCCGGCGTTTGTAGCGTAACATTTTTCCTTCTTCCTCAAACTGTTGTAGCAGCCGTGTGACTGTTACCCGTGTTGTATTTAAAACTTCGGCAATTTCTTGGTGGGTAACATTCAAGTCAATTAGCTTGCCTTGTTCGACCTCACGACCAAATTTTTCACTCAACCAGACTAAAAATTGCCACAAACGTAGAGAAATTGGCTTCCGATGTACTATACTTAACAATTCCTCTGCTTGTTGAATGTGGGATAATAAAGCATTCAAATCTTGATGCCAAAGGTGAGGTGGTATAATACTTACCTCTACACTGGTCAAACATTCAATTTGGTAAGGTTTGACTGTAGATAAAGGATAACCAACTAAATCCCCTGGTCCCCAATAACCCAGAGTGATGAATGTTCCATCTTCACTCCATGTTAAGGTACGAATTGTACCCCGTTGAATCCGCCAAAGTACGTCATTGCGTTGGGGAATTATTTCTCGACGGTTAAATAACCTCTGGGGTAGTTGTTCATTTGCAATAGTTAAGGGATTGCTAGATATAGGATTTGGTGTATTAATCGATGAATATGTCATGGAAGTTATCTCGCTTAATAGAAGTTGTTTGGTAGATTTAAAACTTATGAGAGGATGAGCAAAACCCCATCTATGCAAGGCATTTGGTGACTAGAACACTCTTTAGCCAAAATTTAAGTCAAAAGATAGATGTTTTCCGGGAAAAACCGCTTTAACGTTTCAATCATGGGTAAATCTGAAATTAGATTGCCAAATAGTGTCTGGAAATTATTCAACTAATAATTTGAGATCGTAAAGCTGCCTGAGGAAGCGTTATTAGGATCGGATAGTAGCTTTGAGAAGTTATTACATGGCATTAGCATATATTGTCATGGTATTTTTATATATAGATGCCGCTTAAAATTTAGTAATCATTTGTATAAAAATTCCTTGATGAAATTATGATTAGCCTAGTGCTATTAAAAATTATTATCAACTAGATGAAGATTTAGTAATAGCAACAACTGCTGGTTTTGGTGGAGAATTGGGAGTTTTGCTGGGCCAATTAGAACCAATGGGAACTTGGCGAGTTTGCATAAATTCCTCACCTGTGGTAGTAGTAACTAAAAATTCTCTGCTTTCTGAAGCTTGGTTTTTACGGATGCCGTTGGTTTCACCTGGATGCTGGACTGAGAGGAACATTGTTTGTTCGTCTTGGCTGAAGCAGGGACCTGTGGTTTCGCATTCCATCGGTCCTGTACCAAATAAGAATGCTTTACCTGCTTCTTGACCACTGGTAGGAATAAACCAGATAGCGTTATTACCAAACACACCAGATATATTAGCAGGTTTACCTTGGTCATTAACGCGACTTTTGATGGCGCTATTCATACTACCACTGGATACATCTGTTACCATCCAGACATTTCCGCTACGATCTAAGAGCAAATTATCTGGATTGGCAAAACCCATACCACCTGTTGCGGGTTCCCCTCCTGTTGCTAACATTTCCCATTTAAATTTATCGGCTGCGGGTTCGTTATTATCTTCAGTTAAACGCATCACCCAGCCATACTCATAGGATGCTTCACCTTTAGGACTTTTGAAAATTCTGATATCTGAACCACCCTCTTTATCAGGAGAACCAGAGGTAAAGCTAATGTACAAATCCCCACTAGGAGCAATTTCCGTATCTTCTGGACGCGCTGTGCAGGTTGCACCGGCGGCATTTGCGGCATAATGTGCGTCAATTAAAATTGCACCTTGCTGTTCTTCACTATTACCGGTGTAAAGGTCGCCTAACTTTTTGTAACTTTGTTTAAAGGAGCTAATTTCTTCGTCTTTGGTAATTTTTAGATTAAAGCCTTCGATTGGTTCTGGTAAAGGTTGAAAACCGCCTTTGACTTTTGTCGCACCTTTTGGTAAGCGGATGAGGTTTCCACCGATGTTGCTGGGAACATCTGGATCTACAGGTGTGTCTGCTTTTAGGGGAATCCAGCGACCGGTACCATCAGCGTTAAATTTTGCAGCATAAAGCATTCCTTTTTGCAACAGTTGGGAATTAGCTTTATCTTTGGGGTTGGTGACGCGATCGCTACTCACAAACTTATATATATGTCCTCCCCGGCGATCGCATCCCGAATAAAATGCTAGTTGTTTCCCAGTTTCAACCCGCACACCAACCGCTTCATGATGATATCGTCCTAACCAAGTGTGTTTTGTCCCGTAATCATTCTCTTTTGCTGGATCGACTTCAACAATCCAACCGTATTTATTTCCCGCTAATCCGAAAACGTTACCTTGTCCTTCAAGTCCTTCATCACTCAAAGCAAAAGGACGTTTACTTGGGTCTAAGGACGTTCCATCAGCGTATACTGGTTCTGGTACTTGTGATTGAAAGTTTTCTTCTGCACTCAACACTGTACCCCAAGGTGTTGTTCCACCGGCGCAGTTTGCGAAAGAACCGATTATGCGATCGCCTAATTTATCAATATATCCCAGTCCCTGCTTTTTGCGAAACACCGTTACCCCAGGACCGGTTGCTTTTAAATAACGCTTGTCTTCTAAACCAGAAATTCCACTAATTCGGCGATCGCTTGGAGAATTAGTTCTTTCCCACTTAAGCGCAGATGTTTTCCGAATCGAGATAATCCCCAATCCTTGATCTAAAAGCGCTTCTGAACAGATTTCCTTGATTTTCGCTTTTATTGGGTCATTATCTGGCAAAGCAAAGGCATTAATTTCATTTTTACTATTCTTTTTCAGTGCTGTTTTTACCTCTGCAAATGGTAATGATTTGCCTATTACTTCCTGATATGTCTGCATCCAGGGTATTGCACTGATATATTCAAAGTTAACTGAAAGATATCCTTCGTTTTCAGATGTCGGCACAAAAGATAAATAATCGTTGTTATAACCAAACCGCGAATCACCTACTTTATCACCCCAAGCGGCAATCACTTGGTATTGAAAACCTTTTGGTAGTACTAAATCATCTACAACTTCATAGGTGCTGTAAATTTCTTTTTGCTGTTCTGGTTTGAACCCAGCCGTTTCTAAGGGTATAGCACCTTTTATCGGTTCAAATAAAAATGAATTTACCGTGGTCGCTACTTGCTGTAATGTATGTTTTTTATCACATCCACCCAAAGAGCCAAGTGCTACTGCACCTGAACTTCCTCCTAATAACAGCAAGAATTCCCGACGTTTGATACTCATCAGTTTTAACGATTACAGGATAAACTTCAGTGAGATATGAAGGAACATTCAGCACTTTGGTCTTTGGTTACTTTAAACTTCAAAGATTAAGAACAGGTAAGCTTTTAGTGAAATGTATGTTATTTAACAAATACTTGATTTACTTGAGCAAAGAATATTTATTTACTCGTGCTTTTATATACTTAGTTAGTATAAAAATCAATTTTCAACTTAGCTGATTATTACTTTAATTTTTAGAGTTTAACCAAAAGTTAACTTAAATGTAATCTATGCTTTTTCACACATTACCAAAAAAAATTGTTGAAAACCGGTATCCAC
>CASBQA010000378.1 GCA_949127635.1 Nostocales cyanobacterium PMM_0069
GCAACTAGTCCCGAACTCAGTCAATATCGAATTGTCCATTTTGCCACACACGGCATCCTGAATAGCACGCAACCAGAATTATCTGGAGTGGTCTTGTCGCTGTTTGACAATAAAGGAATGCCGCAAAACGGTTTTTTACGACTGAACGATATTTTTAACCTCAAGTTGCCAGCAGAATTAATCGTCCTCAGTGCTTGCGAAACAGGTTTGGGCAAAGAAATCAAAGGAGAAGGATTAGTAGGATTGACAAGAGGCTTCATGTATGCAGGTAGCCCGCGAGTCGTCGTCAGTTTGTGGAGTGTCGATGACGAAGCCACATCAGAATTGATGACAATATTTTATCAGAAAATGCTGCAAGATAAATTAAAACCTGCGGCAGCGTTAAGGCAAGCACAGATAGAAATGTTAAAAAATGATAAGTTTGCTGCACCCTATTATTGGGCAGCATTTACACTTCAAGGCGAGTGGAAATGATATTCTTCAACTTATAATACCGTTTCACGTTAATAGCGATCAGATGAATCTTGTAGAGACGCGAAATTTCGCGTCTCTACAGGTCTGTATTTGTTAGGACTTACGCAAAAATAATTGAAAAGCCTATTATTCCGTAGCGGTAATTCATGAATTACCGCTACTTACGACATATTTTGCCTAAGTCCTGTTTGTATCAAGCGATAAATACAAACTTTCTTCATCACTGCATAAAAACCATTAAAGTGAAAATATTCGTCTCAACTTTATTCACTTACTTCATCAACCGTGTCTTTCATCACAAACAGCTTTCTTCTAATTGTCAGTTAACTTACAATTCTGTTATTTTAACAATTTAATCTAGATACATTATAAAAATAATTTTCTGATATAAAGCTACAGTTAAAACTTTTATTTTGATTTGTTTGACAAAACTTAATATATTGCATAACCTAAAAGTTAGGTAACACTAATCCAGCGTCAGAGAGAAATTATTTTTAGCCATATCTAGGCAGAAGCAAATGAATTGAAGTAAAAATCAAGGAACTAAAAATAAAAGCAAGTTTACCTAATTTTGCGAAAAAGCTGAAAAATTCAGTCACCGGATAACGCTGCAAAAATATCAACTTCCGGTTACATCTGAAGGCTTTTGTTGAGTGACAATCAGGGAAATTTAGGTAAAAAATATGTTAAGGAGATTATCATGCTGAAGTATTTTACCTCATTGAACGACCACAACTTACCGTATCCTGACACAATTCATCCCATCGTCGTCCACTTCGTCATCGCATTGGTATTGTTTGCATTTTTTTGCGATGTCATCGGCTATTTCACTGGAAAAACTCGCCTTTTTGAAGTGGGTTGGTGGAATATGTTCTTTGCCACCATCGCTATTTTTGTTGCTGTCATTTTCGGGCAATTTGAAGCAGGTTTGGCACAACCTTATAACGCCGTTAAATCAGTTTTGAGTATGCATACACTGATTGGCTGGTCGCTTTCAGGAATCATCGCAGCGATTACAGCATGGCGTTATGTATTGCGTATCCGCAACCCACACAAAATATCAATTTACTATCTCGGAGTAGGACTGCTTTTAACTTGTGTAGTTGGCTTCCAAGTATATCTTGGTGACAAACTTGTTTGGGTATATGGACTACATACAGTACCAGTCGTTCAAGCAGTAAAAGAGAGTATTTTGCCATGAATTCAGAACTAATTGATCAATTAAGCAATCAACTAGGTGCGAACGGATTACCTTACACCATTCCGATTCATCCCAACTTAGTACATCTGACTTTAGGTTTGTTTATTATTGGGATTACCTTTGATATTATTGGTGTAATTTTCCCTTTCCAAAAATGGGTCTTCAAATCTTTAGCAATTCCTGTTGAACGTTCCAGCTTTTTTGATGTTGGTTGGTACAACATGCTAGCTTCATCTGTGATTACATTTTTCACAGTCGGAGCAGGTTTTTATGAAATGATGCTGGCAAACCCCCCGGCAGATGTGAAAAGTGCTTGGGGATTGCAAGCAATGGAAACTATGCTTTGGCATGGTGTCGGTGGAGTCTTATTATTAGCGCTAATTGTTGGGATGACCGTCTGGAGAGGTTGGCAGCGCTTCGTTTGGGGCAAAGAAGCCGATAGACAAGTGCAATTAAGTTATCTATTAATGGGCATAGTAATCATGTTCATTATGTTCCTCCACGGCACATTAGGAGCGCAATTAGCAACAGAATTTGGAGTACACAATACAGCAGATAATTTGCTGCGTTCCGGCAAAGATTTGAACAGAATGTTTTAGGGATAGGAGTTAGTGGATAGTGGTTAGGAGTTAGTGGATAACTGTTCACTGTTGAGTGTTAACCATCAGCTAACAACCATCAACTATCAACTATCAACTATCAACTATCAACCAACAACTAACACTCAACTGATATGCAGAAAATATTGCGGATTTTCACATTAATTACAGGCGCGATCGCTCTCACTTTTACTAGTATTTGGATCGGCAAGCAAGCTTACTTTTGGCTTCCTCCCCAAGCCGCAGCCGAATCTGTCCTAATTGATGATTTGATTAGCTTTCTCGTGACGCTGGGCGCATTCATTTTCTTGGGAGTAACCGCAACTCTGATGTATTCGGTTATTTTCCATCGCGCAATCAAGGATGACTACAGCGATGGTCCCCCAATTGAAGGTAATATAACTTTGGAAGTTGTTTGGACAGTCATCCCAGTTTTGTTAGTGTTTTGGATTGCAAATTATAGCTACCAAACCTACGAGAAAATGGGAATTCAAGGTCCGATGGAGCATGTACATTTGCCTAATCCGATGGGAATAGAATCGGCATATGCTGCACCAAAAGACGCTGCAACTGAAGAATTAGAAAAAATTGACGTACTTGCTAAACAATGGGCTTGGGTATTTCATTATCCCGAAAAAAATGTCACCAGTACCGAACTGCATTTACCAAGCGATCGCCGCATAAGTTTAGCAATGCAATCTGAAGACGTTCTCCACGGCTTTTATATTCCCGCTTTCCGACTCAAGCAAGACATAATTCCCAACCAAACTATCAACTTTGAATTTACCCCCATCCGACCAGGTAAATATCGTTTGACCGATTCTCAATATAGCGGCACCTACTTTGCAACGATGCAAGCCGATGTAATCGTCGAATCACCAGAAGATTACCAAAAATGGCTGACAGAAGCAGCAACTCACAAACAAGCGATCGCTAAAAATCAAGCAGCATCTGAATATACCCAAGCATCAAATCAATCAATCAAACCGGGTTGGGCAACAGTTGCCC
>CASBQA010000379.1 GCA_949127635.1 Nostocales cyanobacterium PMM_0069
CCTCTTGTAACACTGGCGATAGCGGCTTCACTAATTTTAGTAAGTTTTGCGCTAACCCGAACGACGCGCTAGAAGGCAAAGTTGCACCCGATAAACCCTTGAATGTGGGTGACTGGGTGGATTTAGGTTCATTTAAAGCTGGTACAAAATTGGATTTCCAGTTACTTTCTAACAATATTAACGGCGGCATCTCCGAAAATGGAGTCAAAGGTATCTTTGGTCTAGATCAAGCTCTTAACCCAGATGGTTTGCAACACGTTATGGCTTATTACTATAAAGACTATCTGGTGTTAGGTTTCGAGGATTTATGGGGTGGTGGCGACAAAGATTATAACGACACAGTGTTTGCAGTTGATATTGGTAGAGCGAATGCTCGTGCAGCAGCTAACGTGGCAGATTCTTCTGCGAAAGTACCAGAACCTTCTGTGGCTGCGGCAATGTTTGCGATCGCAGGATTGGGCTTAATGAAAACTCGTCGCCGTGGTCAAGCTGTTCGGTAATAGACATCGACTGAATTTAAATATGCGTTATTCATAACCCTTGTAGAGACGTTCCACTGGAACGTCTTTACGTCTTTTTTGGAGATGTCTAAAGTTGATTCCGCGCTTTTAATCGCAAATATTGCTCAACTAATTTATCTGTAATCTGATTAGCTGGTGCATCAAGTACTAATACACCTTTTTGCTTCAACTGTGCAAAGGCAACTCGTCGTTGGGCTAATAAATCTAAGGCGACAGCACGGACATAACTTTGTGTAACATTTTCTGTAAAGGTGTTTGCTAAATTATCAACTTCCGGGTCGCGCAAAGTGACGCAAAACGGTAGATAGCGCGGCGCTAGTTTGGAGAGTGCAGCGAGGAGTTCGGCGGAAGCTGTGACATCAACTAAGTCAGTAATCACCACTACAAGCGCTCTGCGGGTTTGTTGTCGCACAACATTGGTGACTGCACCTAAATAATCAGATTCTAGCAACACTGGTTGAATCGGAGTCAAGCGATCTATGAGATTAGGTAAATGATGTTGTCCGCGTCCTGGGGGAATCCACGTATGTATTTGGCGGTCAAATACACCAAGTCCGACGCGATCGCCTCGATGTAATCCCGCCAAAGCTAAGGACAATGTTGCATTCAAACCCCAATCAAATCGCTGCAAACCTTGCACTTTTGCTGTCATCAACCGTCCGCGATCGAGTAAAATCAGTAAGGTTTGTTCTTGTTCTGGTTCCAAAACCCTCACCAATGGCGATGCATTTCCATACGCACCTACCCGACGTGCAGTAGCCTTCCAATCAATAAACCGCAAATCGTCTCCTGTACGATAGTTTCGCAGTTCCGCAAACTCTGTACCCATACCCATTTGCCGTTGACGCATGGAACCGGATGATTGTAGTGTCAAACGAATTGAAAGCTCGCGCAAGCCAATTAAATCAGGATAAACCTTAACTTTTAGACTTTGCGGAATCTTCCAATCATCCCACGCTAAACCCCAAAGCCCCAATTGCCGCACCTGAATATCGCCCCAAGAAAACTCTCCTCGCTGTGTTGGATTAACGGTATAATTTAATTCTTGGGTGCTTTCACTTTCCACAGCAGCGCGGATTGTTGATGCAGATACGCCAAATCCGGATGGGTAATAATCGCGGATAATAATTACGGCGTTTGTGTGACTTTTTACCGTCAGCAACACCCGGTTATCGCGTCCGATTGATAGTCGTGGTGGTAAGTCGCGTTTTATTTCTACACGATGACGACGCGATCGCCTACCATCGACAATCATTAACGCCAAAATTATGACATCAAATAGTAAAGCGATCGCAATGCTACTTGATATATTAAAAAACATTGCGATAATTGGAGCGATCGCAATTCCCGAAACTAATAAAATATAAACTCTTCTTGCAGCAATCATGTTTTAAAGTATGACAATAGTAGTAACGACTTCAGTCGTTGTGTAATATGAGGACTTCAGTCCTGACTACGAACTTATCCTTCATCTTGGTACTGATACTTTATTAATTATTGAGGCGATCGCAGCATCAATTTGCAAACCATCCAACATTGCTTCTGGTTTCAAAATGAGACGATGACGCAGCAAAGGTGCGGCAACTGCTTTAACATCATCTGGGGTAACAAAATCTCTTCCACTTAACCACGCACTCGCTTGAGATGTCTGCAACCATGCACCGGTAGCGCGAGGAGACGCACCCAAAGCTAAATCGGGATGTTGACGCGATGCTCTAACTAACGCTAAAAGATAATCAATGATCGCTTCCGATACTTTAACTTCTTTTACCGCTTGTCGCGCCTCTAATATTTCGCTTACCGTTACGACTGATTTCAAACGTGCAATATCCAAGCGTCGCGCTGCAAAACCCGCTTGACGATTTAGTAACATTTGCTTTTCTGCCGCTTGATCAGGGTAATCTACCACCAACTTAAACAAAAACCTGTCTAATTGCGCTTCTGGCAAAGGATAAGTTCCCTCAAATTCTAGAGGATTTTCGGTTGCAATTACCCAAAATAAATCCGGCAAAGGCAAACTTTCACCATCTAGCGTTACCTGCATTTCTTCCATTGCTTCGAGTAACGCTGCTTGTGTTTTTGGGGGAGTGCGATTAATTTCGTCGGCTAATAGCACCTCTGTAAATACTGGTCCTTTTTTGAGAGTAAAATTGCGGCTATTCAAGTCAAAAATATTCATCCCAGTAATATCTGAAGGTAAGACATCGGGGGTTAGTTGAATTCGGCGAAAGTCGGCTTCAATCAATTGTGCCAGCACTTTCACCAAAAGTGTTTTCCCAGTTCCGGGTACTCCTTCCAAAATAATATGTCCACCCGCTAGCAATGCTATTAATATCTGCTGTATTAGGGTAGATTGTCCGACAATTATACGATTTAGTCCTTGTTCGAGGCGATTGAAGACAGGATGATTACTCATATTGTTACGTTATAAAGAACTTACATAAAAGCGCAAAGAGATATTTTGCACTTTCTTTAAACAATGAGGCTAAATTTACATAGACTAGCAAACACTTGATTTTAACGTATAGCTACACCTTTATCGGATATTAAATAATAACCCATAATGTAGAGACGTTCAGATACAACAGATTGCGTTTTTATTGAATACACGTAGAGACGTTCCGGCGGAACGTCTTTACAGGGTTTTGGGTTTTATGCATGTACCTCATTTACCCGAAATATGCTGTAGAACGTCTCTACGATGGTTGCAATGTTTTTATTAATCTTAATTAAGGGACTTGATATAATGCATACAAAATGTGAATCCCGAAGACGTTCCACTGGAACGTCTCTACAATAATGTGTAAATTTTATCAACATGTATTGTCAAATCATCCGTCAATATGCAAGCCTTAATTTTTAATCCGAAGACTTTGCCATTTACCCAACCAGATGATCAAGTCTCGCTCATTCATGGGTTGTTGTCGAGATTGTACTTTTAATACTGCTTCTAGTTCTGCCGCAGTCGCACCTGTTTTCTCAACCCAAGCGTCTATCAAAGTTTGATGTTCCATCAGGACTTGCCCTAATCCTAAGGCTTTTTGCAGTTGCAGTTGTTCTTGTTTGCCTACCATCTCAACAACAAAGTCGTTTTTATCAGCTTTTAGCAAGACTCCTGCTAAAGCTTGGATGTATGCTTGGCTATTGTTAATTTCTGGTGTATCGTCAGTTTCTGGTTTACCAAAGCGGCGATTTTGTGCCCAAATTAACACGCAAAGAAAGGCGATCGCTTGCACTAACATTGGTAATAAGGGAGTTTTCGCCAAATAACTAAATAAATTTCCTTCACCTTCACTCTTTCTGACGCTCGGATCTTTGTAGCCGTGGAGATATTCATCTACAAATAATAAGTTACCTTTATTGCTCACCAACTCAGCTAAATACTTGAAATTACTTAAATTATCTTGATAAGCATTAGCCGCTAAATAAGGAGTAGTCGCAAAAATCGCTTTTCCTTTACCATATTTCTTTTCCCAGACTACCGCACCAAAGCGATCGCCTAAATCAACTTCTTCCCCTGTTTCCAATTGCCGCCGCCGTCCGGTATCAATCTTGACATCGCCAAAGGGTGATTTTTGCATCGTGCTAAATTTGGCTGCTGTAACATCTGAACGCACACCTAAAATTACCAAATTATTGCCTTTTTCTAACCATTTTTGTTCTTGAGGGAAAATAATTGGTGTTTCTAGATCGCTGTTTACCTGTAAAAGAGTGACAGGACGTGTTTGTATCTCTAATTCTTTAAAAGGCTTTTGCCAGCGCTGAATAGAATGCTGTTGTTGCATAAAAGCATACCACGCCCCATAGCCATCGGGAGCGCGGTTATAAGTAGAACCAATATTAATTTTGCTATTGCTAGGAGCAGCGATTAAACTAATTAAAATTATGACAGAAGCGGCGATCGCTCCAAACCAAACAACGCGATTTGAGCGTTTCATATTCAATAGAAAATAGTTAGTTGTTAGTTGTTAGGTGTTAGTTGTTAGGTGTTAGTTGTTAGTGGTTAGTTGTTAGTGGTTAGTTGTTAGGTGTTAGGTGTTATACCGTTTTTATATGAAAATGCATATAATTTAGCCCACGCAGGTAAGCTCTTGTTCTTGTAGCCCCAGGCTTCCAGCCTGATGGCAGGTGCAGCCTCACATAAAATAGGCATTCCCAATTACCCATTTCCAATTTCCCGATAAGCTTCCTGACACTGCTGATAATTTTCGTTAGTTATCTCAGTATTACCAAAGCATAATTGCTCGTGAGTAGTAATCAAAGTTTCATAAGGCTGCATCGGAGTGACTTTAGATTGTAGCAATTGCAGATATTCTCCATCAGTGCGGCTGAATTTGTGAGGCATGATGGTAGTATCATGTAAGTGTTGCAACATTGCCAAATAAAGACAACGGCAAGCCTCACGGTAATTATTTTGATGATAGAGTTCTTGCGATCGCGCCAACCACCCAGACACTGATAAATCACTGTCACGGATTTTTAAGAGAGAATTAGCAGTATTTCTACCTCTAAGCCTTGCATACAAA
>CASBQA010000380.1 GCA_949127635.1 Nostocales cyanobacterium PMM_0069
CCCATCCCCCCATCCCCTCTCTCCTTCTAACGTTCTTCAATGGCGGTGTAAGCAATTTCGTGCAGACCGTTGTAAACTTGGGTAGGACGGAAAATGCGGTTTTCTGCGAGTTGTTCTTTCCAGTGAGCTAACCAACCAGTAACACGAGCGATCGCAAATATTGGTGTAAACAAATCTGTAGGAATTCCTAATTTGGCATACACTAAACCCGAATAAAAGTCCACATTAGGATAAATTCCTTTGTGACCGAGTTTCTCTTCTACCACCCGTTCCATCTCGACGGCGATGTCATAGTACTTGTCGCTGCCGAACTTCGCAAACAATTGCTGTGCTAAGTCTTGCAAAATCGTGGCTCGTGGGTCTTTCACTTTGTAAACACGATGTCCAAAGCCCATAATTTTGGCTTTGCGTTCCAGACAATCTTCTAAGTAAGGACGCACGTTCGCTATGGAGCCAATTTCTTCTAACATCTGAATTACTTCTTCATTTGCCCCACCGTGCAAAGGTCCTCCCAAGGTTCCTACTGCACTGGCAACCACGGCGTAGGGGTCAGTTAAGGTAGAAGCTGTCACCCTCGCGCTGAAGGTGGAAGCATTCATTGTATGCTCGGCATGAAGTATCAAGCAGACATCAAAAATTCGCGCTGCCAGAGGATCGGGTTCTTTCTCGCTCAACATATAGAGAAAGTTAGCGGAGTAATCCAGGTCATCGCGAGGACGCACCGGATCGTTACCTTTTCGCATTAACTGAAACGCTGCTACCATTGTCGGAATGGTTGCCAACAAGCGAACCACTGCATCCCGAATGTAGATAGGGTTATGTAAGTCGCGGCGCGAATAAAACAAACCTAAAGCTGCGGCTGAGGCTTGCAGAGCATCCATTGGATGACCGCTTTCTGGAAAGCATTTCATCATGTCACGGATGCGGTATTTTATCCGTCTATGGTGGCGAACTTCATGCTCAAACTCTTTTAGTTCTTCTGACGTGGGCAACTGACCCCAGATTAACAGATAAGCAGTTTCCAGAAATGTACTTTTTTCTGCTAGTTCCTCAATTCTAATGCCACGATACTCTAGTATTCCCTTTTGCCCGTCAACGTTGCTGATACTGGATTGGGCGGCGGCAATGCCTTCCAAACCGGGCTTATATTCGCACACCATCATGGCAACACCATCTGTTTTATGAAAGTTCTGCTGAGGCTAACTTACCAGAAATTGTTATCGTCATAACAGTATCTCTTGTAACCATAGTCGTTTTAAAACTATAAAGAAACCGTTATAGCAAGTACTTGGGTGGTGTCAACCAAAACATCTGACTACGACCCAGAGATGAGCCTTTTTCTGGTAGTTTTATTCCGATCATACCTGCTTTTTTCAGGACTAAACCTCCTTTGGCATCACCCCAAAGGAGAATTTCTGCCCATTCGCTCAAACAAGGTTCATGTCCAACCAGTGCAAGTTGCGTTTGCGGTGAATAATTTCTCGGTTCCAACCAGTCCCGAACCCAACTATGAATATCGCTATCAAAGCCAAGGTGGGTACATTCTTCCATTTGCGAACTTAGTCCGGTGGCAATGAGGATTTCTGCGGTTTGACGAGCGCGTACTAAGGGACTGGTGGCGATCAAATCAAAGTGTAAACCCAACGTTTTCAGTCGTTGGGCAATTTTCTCAGTTTTTTGTCGCCCTTCTTTGGTAAGCGATCGCTCTTCATCTGTAATATTAGATCCACCCGATTCGGCGATACCGTGACGAATTAAGTACAGTTCCACAGATTGTTAGTTATTGGTTGATAGTGGGAGCGTTGATAGTTGGAGCGTTGACGGTTAACAGTCAACAGTTATCAATTATCTACTATCAACTACCCACTAACTACTACCCACTACCCACTATCCCTACTCAGATTGAATCAAATTATCTTTAGGATTCACCAACCGCAGTAACTTCTGCTTAATTTGGGCATCGAAGACTTCCCATTTCATCTTCGCATAGGCAGAATTTTCGTTGCATCCAGATAAGAAACCCATCGGAATTTCAAAACCACCTGCGCTGGTTCTCCCACCACCAAAGAAGCGTCCGGTACTATCTTGCCCAAAGGCTTCTTTGATAAACTCGTCGGGGTCTAAGGTCAGTTTGGTAGTTCTCAAAGAACCTACAACTACTTCGAGTTCGTCGTCTTCGTCGTGAACAATGCCGTAAACTACGGCAGTATGAACGTTTTCTTCTGTCACCAAAAAATCAGCCGCTTGGGGGATGGCATCGCGGTCATCGTAGCGTATGTACCCGACTCCCGCAATGGAAAAGTTGTTTTTGACGATGCGATTTTTTAGCGATCGCTCAATCACATCCATCACAGGTTTGGAACGATTTGCCTGTAGTACCGCGTTCAGGAGTTGGGCATCACAAAATCGACTTAGATACGCAGCTGCCATAAAGTCCTCTTCTTGGGCTTGCATCAGTCGATTTGTATCAGATCGCAAGCCATGCATCAAGGCAGTAGCGCATTTTATGTGTTGATTTGTGCCATTATCTAAGATCAATAATCCTGCTTGTATGTACTGAGTAAAAATCGTTGCCGTTGCTCGTACAAAAGGACGGATATCAACAAATTCTGACTTTAGTTCTCCTTGTGAACTATGATGATCAATGACCGCTACTAGTGGTATTCCTGCCTGCTGCACTACTGCCAATAGTTGACTAGTCGTTCCTTGGTTATCGATTAATACAAAACCTTGATAAGATGACAAATCTTTGCTTTTCAGGGTTTGCATTGACCAACGCTGTGCCGGTAAACCTGTCAGCTTGACTAAGGCAATGTTTTCTTGGTGCGAGAGTGTGCCAGCGTAAATTATTTCACATTTTATATCGTACTGCTGGGCAATTAATTGGTAAGCCCAAGCACAAGAAAGAGCATCAGGGTCAGGAAAATCTTGTAGAATTACCAGATGGCGATCGTGTCGGTGTGCTGTAAGCGTTTGACGCAACTCTTCTGATTTCTGATTTCCCTGGCTATTACGTCCAGCCGAAAAATTATTTCCGTCACTTGTCACAAAGGACGGCTTTGTGGTTGGAAGCTCAATCGCTTCTTGGTTTATTTCCAAATCATCAGGGTTGACTTCCGAAGTTAATGACAAGCTTTTCAAGTGAGTACGGGGAGAATTTAATTGCATAAACAACTTTTTTGTGGGGGTGAGGCTTGATTTAAACTTATTAGGACTTACGCACTCATTCATGAGAAAACAAGACTTAGATAAATCCTTCCTCGCATCGCAATAACGGAAATACGTAGTCTGTGCGTAAGTCCTGTTTATTTGTTAATAAATACAACTACTCATTTATTGGTTTCGCCACACCCATACGATCTTCGCAAAGTTTTTGTAGCCTAGCACTGTGTCTGCAAGTTGATTTTTTTCTCAGCCTAATCCTAAAGATTAATCTTTAGGATTAATCCATAAGTATAAGTTATGATTGGGGAAAATTTTCAACCAACATTTATGTTTTAGCTTTTCCGAGTAACATGGATGAAAATGAGTCACAAACTCAGAATACAGGGTTTTTTAATTTTGCGGAAAGTTCGAGCGCAAAAAGTGTCAAATCAGAACTTTCAATCTGGCGCGAATTTTTAACTTTTAATTTTTAATTTTCTAGGACTTACACAAAAACTCTCTCAAACTGTTATTCCTTCTCCTTCGGAGCGGTTGAAGAGGGACTTCGTTTTCCCCTCCACAAATATAAAAGAAACTACTGATCGCAAAATCAATCAGTAATATTCTTTACTTTCCGCTAAAAACTCAATCAATAATTAACAATTATTTCTAAGCAAAAACAGGCTATTAATCTTTTATGAACAAAATTCCGCTCATTTAG
>CASBQA010000381.1 GCA_949127635.1 Nostocales cyanobacterium PMM_0069
CCATGCCCCAGTCCCCAGTCCCCATTACCTACAAACTTCTTGCAAGGTAGCAGTGAAGTCTGGATAGGAAATAGCGGCTGCTTCTGCGCGTTGGATAATGGTGGTACCGGTGGCAACTAAAGAGGCGATCGCTAAACTCATGGCAATTCTATGATCTGTATGGCTATCTACATCAGTCCCCACTAAAGAAGTACCACCTGTAATTTCCATCCCATCGGGTAATTCGGTAACTTTTGCACCCATTTTATTGAGTTGCTGTGCCATTACTGCAATGCGATCGCTTTCTTTGACTCGTAGCTCCTCCGCATCTTTAATTACCGTTGTACCCTCGGCAAATACTGCCGCTACCGCCAAAATCGGAATTTCATCAATCAATCTGGGTATGAGATTTCCTTGAATTGTACAGCTTTGCAGACGGCTAGAACGCACTCGTAAATCGGCTACTGGCTCCCCAGCAACTTCGCGCTGATTTTCTAGTTGGATATCGGCTCCCATCATCGCTAAAGCTTCTAAAATACCTGTGCGGGTGGGATTAACGCCGACATTTTCCACCACCAAATTAGAATTGGGTACAATTGTCCCAGCCACCAACCAAAAGGCAGCGGAACTGATATCCCCAGGTACAATTACTTTTTGCCCATACAGTTGAGCCGGACCTGTAACAGTGACGCTATTCGTGTCTGGGTCAACGCTCAGTTTTGCCCCAAACGCTTTTAACATTCGTTCGCTGTGGTCGCGGGAAAGTGCTGGTTCGGTGACAGTAGTTTCTCCCTCGGTCATCAAACCCGCTAAAAGAACGCAAGATTTAACTTGGGCAGAAGCGATGGGGGAAAGATAGTGAATTGGTTTGAGTGCAACTCCGGCAATTGCTAGAGGTGCTAAAGAATTATTTTTACGTCCCCAAATTTGCGCTCCCATTTGTTGTAATGGTTTGACAACACGAGACATCGGACGCGATCGCAAAGAATCATCACCGGTTACTGTAAAAAAGCCCCCCGGATGAGAAGCTAAAATTCCCAACATCAATCGCAGTGTCGTACCAGAGTTGCCGGCATTTAACACATCAACTGGTTCTCGCAGTCTTCCTAAACCAATACCCTTAACCCGCACTAATTCTGTATTCAGTTCCGAAATTTCTGCACCCATAGCTTGAAAACAGCTAGCAGTGCTGCGCGGATCTTCTCCTAAAAGAAGTCCTTGAATCTCGGTTTCACCTTGAGATAGTGCCCCCAACATCAGAGCACGATGGGAAATAGATTTATCTCCCGGTACTCGGATGCGACCCTGTAAAGATAGTCCAACAGGAGGTCGCTGGATAATTAAGTTTTGAGAAGCGTTTTCTTTAGTTTCTACGGTTATAACTGAAGCCGACATTAGGATAAACTGGCAATTAAGATGCATCAGAAGTTCACAAGGAAGGCAAAGCTAATGCCGCCGCAGGTTACTTCCTTGTTAGTATCGTATCGCTTTCTGCTGTATGAAACTTACTGAAATCCCAATCAAGAAGAATTCAAGAGTCAGAATCTAATTAGTTGACACTCCTCAGCCGTCGATGCGTGAGGATTCTTAGTTCAATGATCGGACTTTAATTAAGAACGTTACCGCACCTAATCCAGAGGTCTGATCTCCCTAAGCGTTTACGATCTCCAGGATCGAAGTTCCGACATGACCTGCCGTACTTATCCCCCGATTTAAGATGTTAATCGCTGCGTTATGATCCCTATCCATCTCGCAACCACACTTACATATATGTGTTCTCGTGGATAGGCTTTTCTTAACAATCGTTCCGCAGCTATGGCACTCAAGGCTTGTATAGGCAGGATTCACTGCAATCGTAATCCTACCAAATACTTTTCCGAAATATTCGAGAAATACTCGAAATTGATACCAAGAGGCATCGCTAATTGATTTTGCAAGGCAGTGATTTTTAACCATATTGGACACTCTCAAATCTTCATAGACTACTACATCGTTTGATGTGATTACGCACCTTGCCAACTTAATAGCATGGTCTTTACGCTGTCTACTTATTTTGAGGTGTCGCTTACCTAAAATCACTCGTGCTTTACGGCGATTTATTCCGCCTTTTGTTTTCCGGCTTACTAAGCGTTGAGCGCGCTTTAACCGCACTTCACCCTTACGCATAAACTTAGGATTGGGAACCATCTCGCCATTTGAATCGGTGTAAAACTCTTTTAAACCAACATCTAATCCAATCGTTTTACCTGTTATTGCAACTTGCTCAGTACGATCAATACTTACGCAAAACTGAGCGTAATAACCATCAGCGCGTTTAATTAATCGTACTCGCTTGATTTGTTCGGAGGAGTAAAAATTCAGGTCACGAGTACCTTTCATTTTTAATCTACCAATGCCACATTTATCGGTAAAAGTGATTGTTTTGCGGTTGTTTGATAGCTTCCAAGAATTTGTTTTGTATTCAACGGAGCGGCAATCTTTTTGGAATCTTGGGAAGCCAACTTTCTTGCCTTTAATCCCCTTTTTCACGTTGTCATAGAACCGAGAAATTGCTGCCCACGCTCTCTCCGCGCTAGCTTGCCGAGCCATTGCACCCAACTTATTTGCAAAGTCGAACTCTTTAGCCCATAAAGCACAGTATTTGGAAAGATCGAACCAAGATTTTGCACCGCCATCCATCCACAGCCGAATTGATTTGTTGCGAATGAATTTACAAA
>CASBQA010000382.1 GCA_949127635.1 Nostocales cyanobacterium PMM_0069
CCCCGATGAAGGACGTTTGGTGTTGACAGAAATGGCAAAAAATGGTTTAGAACAAAATGTCAATAACTTGCAAGTTTACGTAATGTGCGAGTTGCCAAGTAATGTAATTATGGCTGAAGAGTTTGCCGAAGTATTTGACGGCTTCTCAATAGGTTCTAATGATTTAACTCAACTGACACTGGGATTAGATCGAGATTCAGCGTTAGTAGCGCGATTGTTTGATGAGCGCAGTGAAGCAGTAAAGCGAATGATTAAAATGGCGATCGCAGCTGCAAAAAAGAAAAATCGCAAAATCGGCATTTGCGGACAAGCACCCAGCGATTACCCAGAATTTGCTCAATTTTTAGTCGAGCAAGGAATCGACTCAATCAGCCTCAATCCAGATTCAGTTTTGAAAACAATGCTAGAAATTGCCAAAGTCGAAAATCTGGAAGCTTGAGTTAAAATACTCAATGAAAGTAACCGACACCCTAGAAGGGTGCGGCTACACGTACAAAGCCCACCTTCGTGGGCTGAAATTAGCCCACGAAGGTGGGCTTTGTTTGTATAGCCCCAGGCTTATAGCCTGTGGGGTCTTTTTGTGGGGTCTTTTTGTGGGATATTTTTATGGGGTATTTTTGCACATCATATATTATGAAACAAACCATCATCCAAGTAGACGCCTTCACTGCCAAACCTTTTGCCGGCAATCCAGCCGCAGTCTGTGTATTATCAGCACCACGAGATGACATCTGGATGCAAAATGTCGCCCAAGAGATGAATCTTTCCGAAACGGCTTTTTTGCTGCCCCAAGCCGAAGGATTCAATTTACGCTGGTTTACGCCATCTGTGGAAGTTGATTTATGTGGTCATGCTACCTTAGCCAGCGCTCATGTATTATGGTCAGAAGGACATTTATCGCCCAAAGAAACAGCACAATTTCATACTCGCAGCGGATTGTTAACAGCACAACTACAAGGTGAATGGATTGAATTAAATTTTCCTAGCAAGCTGATAGAAACAGCAACCGCACCTGAAGAGTTAATTAAAGCTTTGGGCGTGGAATTTAAATATGTAGGAAAAAATAACTTTGCCTATTTAGTGGAAGTTGAATCTGAGGCGATCGCCCGAAATCTGAAACCAGATTTTACCTTATTAGAAACTTTGTCTACCGAAGGTGTGATTGTCACCAGTCGCGCCGATACCGGAGAATATGATTTTGTTTCGCGCTTTTTTGCTCCGAAACTCGGTATCAATGAAGACCCGGTTACAGGTGCGGCTCATTGTTGTCTCGCACCATATTGGAGCGATCGCCTCGGTAAAAATGAATTCATCGCTTATCAAGCTTCAGCGCGAGGTGGAGTGGTACGCGTTCGTTATAGTGGGGAACGAGTCTATTTAAGCGGACAAGCAGTCACCGTTTTGCGTGGCGAACTTTGCTAAAAACTAAATTTCTTATGAATCAGACCGATGAAAGTACTTTTCCTAATCCCCAATAATATCATGTCCAGTCAATTAGCTATTATTCCGATAAAACCTCACCCCAATAAAGCCGCGCTTTATTTCCCCTCTCCTTAGTAAGGAGAGGGGTTAGGGGTGAGGTGTTAAAGAGTGCAGGTAATTTGTTGGAGATGATATGACTAATACCCAATTCGCAATGACTAAAAAATGGTTTTATATAGGGATGGCGAGTGTATTTATCCTCTCACTTGCTTTGCGGTTTTGGGGACTGGGACGATTTAATACTCTCGTATTTGATGAAGTTTACTTCGCTACATTTGGTAATAATTATATCATCCACAAGCCATTTTTTAATGCTCACCCACCGCTGAGTCAATATATCATTGGTATTGGAATTTGGATTGGCAGTCACATTCCTTTTTGGCAAGAAGAGGTAAATGGGCTTGCAGGTTCGCTGTTAACACCTTGGAGTTATCGTTGGATAAATGCGCTCACTGGCTCATTTATTCCCTTAGTTGTTGCCGCAATTGCCTATCAAATAAGTCATCGTCGCAGCTTTGCTTTTTTGGCAGGTTTATTTACAGCTTGTGATGGCATATTTCTTGTTGAATCTCGCTATGCACTCAACAACATCTATATTGTCATCTTTGGTTTGTTAGGACAGTGGTTTTTATTATTGGCATTAGAAAAAGAAAGCGGAAAACGCACTTTTTGGTTAATTTGTTCTGGTATTGGTTTTGGTGCATCAGCAGCTACGAAATGGAATGGTTTATGGTTTCTGTTGGGTGCTTATTTCATTTGGGTAACAGCTTGGTTAATTCGTTTGCTGCAAGGGTTTTATTTAGCGAAAAATAACCAGATAAACTCATATGAACATGAAAATATTGATAATATTGAAAATAATTTAAATTTTGTTAAAACACCATTACAAAAATTAACGCAGCTAAATGTTTTTCAAATACTGTTTTTTTTAGGAATTATCCCCGCTTTTATCTATAGCATCATCTGGATTCCTCACCTTCAATTAGATAAAAGGTTCAATTTTATTACAGTACATCAGCAAATATTGAAGTTCCATTTACAGCTAGGTGGGAATACTCCTGATGTGCATCCTTACTGTGCTGCGTGGTACAAATGGCCCTTAATGACTCGTCCAATGGCGTATTATTATCAAACGGCTTTAAGTTTAAATGAACCGCTACCTGTAATCGGACCACCTTTACCCTCTGGAACTGGGAAAGTAATTTATGATGTTCATGCGATGGGTAATCCTTTGTTGTGGTGGTTTGGTCTGGCTAGTTTGTTATTTTTAGTCGGGATAATTGTGTGGCAATTTATCACCTTTTGGAAGAAGCCAAAGCGTTTTTCTTCTGCTGTACCTTTTTGTGTTGATACTTGGATTGCTTTATTTTTAGTTTTAAATTATCTGGCAAATTTACTACCTTGGGTAGAAGTGACAAGGTGCGCTTTTATCTATCATTATATGCCTGCTGTGGTGTTTACATTTTTAGCGATCGCCTGGTTTGTAGACCAATGTATCCGCAGTTATCACTCATATCTTCGCGCTGTCGGTGTCACCATTACCTTCATAATTTTAGCTGCCTTTGTTTTCTGGATGCCGATTTATTTGGGTTTACCCCTTTCTCCTGATGGCTATAAATTGCGAATGTGGTTTAACTCGTGGATTTAAAACAGTAAACAGTCATGAATTATAATTTTGTATAAATATTTCATAAATCGTAACTTTTGATTGGAGTGAGTGCTGTAGTGAAACTCAACTTTATATACTTCGAGAAAGTCTTTCTTCACCATTTGCAGCAATCATCTCAAAGTACGAATCCATCTCAATAAATAATTCCCAATAATCTTGATTAACTAACTTTGACAATCTCTCGATTATCTCTTTTTCTAAATCTGCTTCTCTTTTTCCTTTCCATAGTTTGTCTGAAGCTGCAACAAGTAGTTCTTCAAGAGAACATTCCATCGTTTTCCATTGCCCATGTGATTTACAGCATCTAGCAAGACGGGGATCGATGCCGTTACGAATTAACAAAATTTCTCCGTCCAGTTCGTGTTGATTTCCTTTGCCAACAAGTTCATCTGGATGAATAATTTTACCAGCATCATGAAATAAAACACCGAGACGAACAAAGCTTGCATCAAAAGAAATACCCATTTTACTTAGCTTTTCAATCAACAAATCTGCGGCTTCACCAACTAAACAGACATGGCGAATTAGTCTTGGGGGTGCGCCAAGTTTTTTGAGAAATTCTTGAGCTTCTCTAACATCTTTGATTTCAGTATTCATTCAGATTCTTTGAGATTAAAATCAACACCTTCGTAAATATCAGCGATCGCTATTTCCAAATCAACAGAGGAAAAGGTAATTTTTGCATCCTCTGTTTCAAATTCTCGAAGTAGCCATTGTGCCTCACCAGTTTTACTATATTGCTCTATCTGATGCTCATATTGATTAATTAAAACATATTCTTGGAACTCAGGAATTGAGCGATAATAACGAAACTTATCTGTATGGTCGTAATTTTGGGTTGATTTTGATAGTACTTCCACAATTAAAACGGGATTTGTAATAGTATCTGTCCGATTATTGTAGAAAGCAGGATTTCCCTGAATTACCATTACATCTGGGTAAGTATATCGTTGGTAACGCGGAATCCACAGACGTAAGTCACTTGTAAATACTTTACAATTCTTACCACGTAACGCTAACTTAAAGAACACACATAAGTTAATAATAATAGAGTTGTGATTTATTGATCCTCCAGTCATCGGTACAATTTCTCCATTGTGATATTCACTTTTAAATTCCGCAGCTTCTTCTAGTGCTAAATATTCTTCTGGGGTGTAATAACGCTGTTGAGTTTGCATTTTCTAAATCTCCCGTTTGCGATTAATATTATTGTTGTAATCCGTTTACTGATTAACTGCTAATTCTTGCAAACAAAGCGCGATAAACAGGTTCATTGCGCGATAGCACATATTCTTCCCTTTCTGTAGAGACTGGTAGAGGGTTTTCGGCTAGCCATTCTTCAGCATGTTGTCTGACAAAAGCTGGATGTTCGCTAAAGCGATCGCACATTTCCTCAGCCACAAACTTAATATCCGATTGCAAAAATACCGTTCCTCCTAGTGCAAGATAATTCGCCAATTCTGCGACTAATTCTGGTTGCACAACTCGTCTTTTAGCATGACGGTTTTTAAACCACGGATCGGGAAATTGAATTGTGACACGCTGTAGATTTTTATTAGGGAAAGAAGATAAAAGCGTCTGTGCCGAATTATTTACATTACAAAATAAATAATGCAAATTAGTTAAACCCAACTCATCTCGCAATTTATTCGCGTCAATTACCAAAGGTTCGCGAATTTCCAAACCGAGAAAATTCCAGTTAGTTTCTAACTGTGCCATACTCAACAAAAACCGTCCCCTCGCTGAACCAATATCTAAATGAAGCGGTTGGTTTAGCTGGGCATAAACTTTTTCCCATTCTACAGGATTTGCTGGTGTTTTATACTTGTTTGCTAGTGGGTTTACATGTTGACGAACTCGACGAACTCGCACAGATGCCAAAATCAACTCTCCTTTAACTTAAGACATTAAAATAATACTTAAGGATGAAAAATAAATAATATCTTATTTTTTCTGGCATAGTTCGTGGTTTGTAGAATAGATGTAGAAATTAAATATGCGTTATCCAGAACCTCTACAAGACGTAGCAGTGCTACGTCTCTACATTTTTTTTCACGTCTATGTCTAATCAACAACAACCAATTATCATGTTCCCTAATTTATATATAAATATTAAGTGGGATCGCTTCTAGGCAGCAAGATAAAGCAAAGGTTATACTTTTCTCAAAAGAGCTTTTTTAGTTTGTTTTTAACATTATACTTACTCCAATGACTCTAAATTTTCGCTTTGCTGTAGTCAGCGACTTACACCTTGCGCTTCCCCACACAATCTGGAATCATCCTAGTCGTTTTCATTTGGTGGAAGTTGGCATCCCCGCGTTTGAAAGTGTATTAGAACACTTAACACAACTGAATTTAGATTTCCTCTTGCTTCCAGGAGATTTAACCCAACACGGTGAACCAGAAAATCATATTTGGTTGCAAAAACGTTTGGCTGAGTTACCTTTTCCAGTCTACGTTGTTCCTGGCAATCATGATGTTCCTGTCCTGATCGCAGATGAACAATCAATTGGTTTTGCCGATTTCCCACTTTATTATCGCAAGTTTGGTTATGGCGATCCCGATAAACTTTACTACACTTGTCAGTTGTTACCTGGTGTCAGGCTCATTGGTCTAAATTCTAACTTTTTTAATGACCAAGGTGAGCAGGTAGGGCGTTTAGATATCCAACAACTAAATTGGTTAGAAGAGGTGTTAGCAGCTGCAAATGATGAATTAGTATTGGTAATGGTGCATCACAATGTTGTTGAGCATTTGCCTAACCAATCGCATCACCCAATGGCAAATCGCTATATGTTGGAAAATGCACCACAATTGTTGCAAATATTAAAGCGCTACAAAGTTAGTTTAGTATTTACAGGACATTTGCACGTTCAGGATGTTGCTTACTCAGAAGGAGTATACGATATTACCACAGGTTCTTTAGTCAGTTATCCACATCCTTATCGGGTGTTAGAGTTTCATCGGGATAATTACGGAAGAGATTGGTTGCAAATTGCTTCGCATCGAGTGGAATCAGTACCAGGTTTCCCGAAATTGCAACAAACCTCACGAAAATGGATGGGCGATCGCTCTGGTTCCTTTTTAGTCAAACTGCTAACTTTGCCTCCCTTAAACTTACCATCAGCCCAAGCAGAAGAACTAGCCCCGACCCTGCGGGACTTTTGGGCAAATATTGCCGCCGGCGATGCTTTATTTGACTACAACAATTTTCCCCCAGAAGTAAGCCGCTACTTTGAGAAATATGGTGCGATCGCTACTTCTGGCACACCTGCCCTGATAGATAACAACAGCACCCTACTGCTTTAGGATACAGCTATTGCGAATGGTAGGTCTGACCCCTCATTTTATTCAAAAACCTCGTAGAGACGTTCCGGCGGAACGTCTCTACAATTGTGTGGAATGTCGAAAAATCGTCAGATAAGGGGTGATACCCCACCAATCGCAATAGCTGTATCCTTTAGGGGACTGGGGACTGGGCAAGAATGACATCTCCATTTTCTACTATCCAATCCCTAATCCCCAGTCCCCAGTCCCTAATCCTCAGTCCCTAGTGCGCGGCAAATTCCAAACACTGAAGTGTAACCGTGGAGAAAGGTACTACCAGCAACAGGACCAATTTCGCCACTGCAAAAAAATCCACCTATGGGAATATCGTTGAGATAGCGCCTAAATAGTTGAGAATCAAAATTAGGTTTGCCGTAGAGACCTTCACCTCGTCCCAAACAAGAAAACATCAGCGCTGCAACCGCAGAGGGTTCAGAGGAGCTTTGGTCTTGATACTGTTGTAAAAGTAATTCTAAGTCCTCAGCAGAGGCTTCCGCATCGCGCAGGTGGAATTGCAAGCGCTGTCCTGGACGAACGCGATCGCCAATTGCGATCGCACCTGCTGATGGATCTACACCTAGAATACCGCGAATTAAAAAATCTCCCTGCTGTAAAGCCAATTTAAACTCATCCATAGCCACACCGACAAATAGCGAGTTTTGTGCCAGCATTCTATCTGCATCGCTTAAACTGCCGATCAAATCTCTTAACACTACCAGCGGCACTTTTTCATCCAGTTCGACGATGATATTGCGATCAGCTTTTGTGACTTGTAAAGCCTTGCCAATTGGTCGGCATCCTTGCGCCACAATAGTTTCTAAAACAATATTCCCAGTTAAAGCTAAACCTACCGTTCCTTCACGATACAGGCGATCGTTACAAAATAGCGCAATTCGACCACCACCACCGCTAGCCTGTCCCCCCACCGTCACCGATCCCGGATAAGCAAAATCCAGCCCCTGCAACAAATCATTAATTCCCGAAGAAAACGAACCAGACAGCAAGATAAACTGGGGTGTCTCAGATGAAGGTACACCCACCAAATCAACCCAAGCATTTGGTGGACCATCCAAATCGGGTAATTCTTCCCCAACAATATGAAACGGTTGAATATTCACCCCAGGAAGGTGCGCCAAAGTCAAACTCAAAGCTGGGGAAGCTTCTAATTCTTGAGTTTGTCCCTCCATAGTCGTACCAATGACACCGCCACCACTACAGCCAATTAGCACACGTACTGAAAGTTTCTCAGCCAGCAAAGGCAAAAGCCGAGAATATTCACTCGTAAAAGCAGACGAAATGAAAACCAGCCCTAGATCCGCAGGTGCTGTTAACGATGAGACAGCGCGTTGTACCACATCTGCAACAGCTGCTTCTAAAGAAGGACGGGTTGATAGGGCATTTGCCCACTGCATTTGGTCTGCCATTAGTTTTCGGCTCTTTCTGTATTTAGGCTAGTGAAGTACCTACACTGTATACCAAGTATCAGTGTAGGCTTCCCGTCTCACTCGCGGTTGCCTCGTTAAACTTGTGTTTAATTTGGTCTTACACAGCGTCTCTGGTCTTGCGACCTTTATCTCCTCAAGGGAGAACCCAGGCAGCCGCCCATCTTCCATAGGCAGTTAATTATTTTATGTACAACATTTCTTGGATTTACTGCAATGGCATACCTGCTAGAAATGTTCTTTCCCCAATCTCTTTGGTATGGGAATTGGGTATGGGGCAAAGGGAATTTGAAGAGGGGAAAAGGGGAGCATGGTAAGAAATAAAATGCGCGAATTATTGTGAATCACTCTTTATTTTCTACACCTTTACCCCATGCCCTATGCCCCATGCCCCATTCCCATCCTCTACTACATGCATTTAAGATATTGTATAATTCATCTTTTGTAGTAAAAGCTCCGCAAAATCTTAAAAGATAAAACTAAACCCAGTATGGATTGCGGAGTTTGCTGTAATAATAGTGGATTATCAGGCTAAGACACTAACTCTAACAGCTAAGTGGCTAGGGTGGTGAGCAATAATCCAAAAAAAACTACAATTTTAAACTTTTTCTATACTGGTATTAAGAACACATAACGAAACTAAAGCAATGACCAACATCTCAGAAACAGCTAAATCCGACATCCAAGCCCAAATTAGCGAAGAGGTTGAGCAAGCTCGTACTGTCTGTGACATTTCAGGCAGTAATTCTGCCGAATGTGCTGCTGCTTGGGATGCAGTAGAAGAACTGCAAGCCGAAGCCTCTGACCAGCGGCTAAAGAAGAAGAAAAACTCTTTAGAGCAGTACTGTGATGACAACCCAGAGGCAATTGAGTGTCGAATTGACGACAACTAACAATTAGACGTAGGAGTGGAAAAAATGACCAGACGTAGCATTGCTAGGTCTTGTAGGGGTTCTGGGTAACGCATAATTAATTTCCGCTCCTATGTCTATTGAGGCAAACGAGTTTTCGCTCTTTGTGGCAAGCAACTAAGCAAACTTTCTCTTACACTGCTAGAAGTTTCTGCTAGACATTAAATATCGGTCTGCAAGTTGCTTGTTTTTTTGTCAACCGAGAAAATTATGGTTAATGAAGTTTGGTTTCGCCCGTTAGTGTGGATAGACTACCGTCTAGCGGTATTATTCACAGTGATTATTCCTCTAATTCTTCTCATTTGGGCGTTTGTGCAAAAAGCAGAAGCAATACAACGCTTGTTAATCATTTACTGGCGAGTATCGAGTCTGTTGGCAATCTCAGTTTACTTGATGATTGGTGGGTTCGGGGTAAGTTTTATCTCAAGTTTGATGGCTCGTATCTTGATTCCGATTTCGTTATGGTTCTGGGTGGATCTCAACGATGAAATTGAATATACTCTCAGTGGTATTTTAAAGCTGATTTTTACTTCTTGGCGCTGGGCTGTAAGTGTTTATTGTGCCTTGGGTGCTTTAGCTACTCTGCCTTTTTTAGGTTGTGCTTTTTCAGCAAATGCCTTCGCTACCCCCTATTGCCGCGTCTGGGCAGAAGCACCGTTATTGTTTAAAGAATATTTTCATCCCAATAGCAAGCCGGGATTTTTGGGCTTTCTTGCCATAGTTGGTTTAATAATTTATGTGGTTTGCTTAGGCTACTTTGTCTTAATTAAGCTAGGCAAGCAGGGGCGATCGGCTACAGAACAATGAAGAAGGGGAAAGGGGAAAGGGTAAGAAAAAATCCTTCCCCATTAGACAAAAAGAAAGTGGAAAAGAATGTAGAGACGTAGCACTGCTACGTCTTGTAAGGCTTCTGGATATTGCGTATATCTACAACATATGCCAAATTTTATCGGTAAGCGGCTGGAACAATATACTACCAAACGCCCGCAAGAAGTCTTAGTTGTAACGGTGGAAATTACTGGTGAGCAAGACAAAATTGTTATATTTAAAGGCTTTTCTAGTTCTTTGACCCGCTCAACTGCATTCGATCCGGATGTACCTGTATTGCCAGATGAAGCGAAAATTGAGAGTATCGACCGAGTAGCAAGTCCTTACAATCCCGAAACTCCTGATTATATTCAACAAGGACTGTCTTGGGAAGTTATGCAAATTTTCTTAACAGAGGTGGGAGTTTAAGGGGTTTCCTCAAAGGGAGAATTTCTCTATTCCGCAATCTTAAGACAAAGCGATCGCACCGAATCACACTAGACAGCAGCGATAAGAGCGCACTTGTTATCATTAAAAGAAAAAATACTTGTATCCGATTGACAAAATTATGTTAATTTATTATGAATAATCATAAATAAATTCCAATCAATTCATATTTTTTGTAGTACCACTATCGGTTAGACTTCTCTTCTTAATACCATTTGCCCATTTATCAGCTAGACAAACGCGAACCAGAGCGCCTTTGTTGAGGTTTTTCTTACCTTAAGAGCTTATTTATCTGCAAAAAACTCTCAATTAAGACCCTACTAGCCACAATTATTCATCACATCTACCACTTTTGCCATCATGAATACAGCGGTGATACCTACAGAACAAGCGCCTCAGAAAGTTAAGTCTTATGGACGGCTTGATCGGCAAATTATTTTAATTCTCGATTTCGGCTCTCAGTATTCTGAATTGATCGCCCGTCGCATCCGCGAAACACAAGTATACTCGGAAGTTCTTTCTTATCGAACCACAGCAGAACAATTGCGCGAACTAGATCCCAAGGGAATAATCCTTTCCGGTGGACCAAGTTCAGTATATGACAACTACGCTCCCCATTGTGACCCAGAAATTTGGAATTTGGGAATTCCCATTTTAGGTGTGTGCTATGGAATGCAATTGATGGTAAATCAGCTTGGTGGCGAAGTATTAAAAGCTGACCGGGGTGAGTATGGCAAATCATCGCTATACATAGATGATCCAACAGATTTACTGACTAATGTCGAAGATGGCATAACGATGTGGATGAGCCACGGAGACTCTGTAACGAAAATGCCGCCCGGATTTGAATTGCTGGCACATACTGAAAATACGCCCTGTGCAGCCATTGCCGACCACACGAAAAAACTCTACGGTGTCCAGTTTCATCCAGAAGTAGTGCATTCCCTAGGAGGTCAGGCATTAATTCGTAATTTTGTATACCACATTTGTGAGTGTGAACCGACTTGGACAACCGCCGCTTTTGTGGAAGAAGCAATTCGCGAAATTCGCGCCAAAGTAGGTGAAAAGCGAGTGCTGTTAGCGCTTTCTGGAGGTGTGGATTCTTCAACGCTGGCATTTTTAATGTATAAAGCGATTGGCGATCGCCTGACTTGCGTGTTTATCGACCAAGGCTTTATGCGGAAGTTAGAGCCTGAGCGATTGCTGAAATTATTTAAAGAGCAGTTTCATATTCCCGTAGAGTATGTAAATGCACGCGATCGCTTCCTCAACGCTCTTAATGGTGTCACCGATCCCGAAGAAAAACGCCGTCGCATCGGACACGAATTTATTCACGAATTTGAAGAAACATCAAAACGCCTGGGTCATTTTGACTATCTAGCTCAAGGTACACTTTATCCAGATGTCATCGAATCGGCTGGTACCAACGTCGATCCCCAAACAGGTGAACGAGTAGCGGTAAAAATTAAGAGCCATCACAACGTCGGTGGTTTACCTAAAGATTTGCGATTCAAACTCGTAGAACCCTTGCGGAAACTATTTAAAGATGAAGTCCGCAAAGTTGGGCGATCTATTGGCTTACCAGAAGAAATTGTCCAACGCCATCCTTTCCCAGGTCCCGGTTTGGCAATTCGCATTATTGGTGAAGTCACCGCTGAACGGTTAAATATTTTGCGCGATGCTGATTTGATTGTGCGGCAAGAAATTAACCAACGCGGCTTGTATCATGATTACTGGCAAACCTTTGCCGTATTGCTACCAATCAAGAGTGTTGGAGTAATGGGCGATCAGCGTACTTATGCTTACCCGATTGTCTTGCGGATTGTCCAAAGTGAAGATGGTATGACCGCTGATTGGGCGCGTGTACCTTACGATGTGTTGGAAGCGATTTCTAACCGGATTGTAAATGAGGTCAAAGGTGTCAATCGGGTGGTTTATGACATTACCTCGAAGCCACCTGGAACCATCGAGTGGGAATAATAAAAGCAGAAAAAGTAATAAAGTAGGGTGGGCATTGCCTACCTTATTTCTTTTTAATTAAGAAACTTCCTTTGCCCCTTGTAACATGATGCTAGCGATCGCATCATAAGCATCACACCAAGACTGTTGTACCTCACTCGTCCAGTTTGCTCCCAGATAAAATTCAAAGGTCTTCAATAGTGATGCACCCACCATTGGGTAATATTCTTGGATAGTGCCATATTTAAGATGCCTCGCCCCCATTTCCTTCAATACATTATTTAGCACATCTGGTTGACGGAGGTTTTCAACTACCAATACTAAAGCTTTTATGATATGCTTGCGCTGCTCGTTCATGTCAGTATGTGCAAACAAGGGCTGAACTTGGGGGTAATCAGCAAACAGATTTTGGTAGAAGCTCGCTGCAAAGTCTGGGGCTAATGGTTTGACTTGAGCAAAACTCTTTTCTAAAGCTTCAACATTTAAAGTCATTGTACTGGTAATATTTTTAACGGGTTCCTAAGAAGGATTATCCGTCTCCCAAAAGCAATACTCTGATTGTCTTTATCTTTCTTAACGTAAGTTTGACTTAGTACAGAATTTCGCTTTTTTAGTAGCAAATCCTCTTAAAAAACTCTGCGTCACTTTGCGTTTACCTCCGCGTTCCTCTGCGTTAAAAAACGCTACGTTTGGACATATTTGGTTTGAGCTTCAATTTGCGCTCAAAAGCTAATTCGCTCAGATTTGTAAGAGGGAGGTTCGACGTGAATTAAAATTCTGACTGGGCTAAAGCGTTCTTCCAAACGCTTTTCTACTTCCTCGGTGATGTGGTGTGCGGTTTCAACGTCTGGGGAATCTACGATTAAATGCATTTCGATGAAGACTTGGCGACCAAGAACACCGCGAGAAGCGATATCGTGACAATTAAGGACACCAGGTACAGAAAGGGCGATATCATAAATTGCTTCTGGGGCGATCGCCATTTCATCCACTAACCAAGGTAAATTCTCTTTTAAAACTGACCAGCCACTCCAAAATACCAACAAAGCGACGGGAAAGGCTAAAACCAAATCCAGCCATTGATAACCCAACCAAACGCCAATTAAACCACCTATTACACTAATTGTTACCCAAACATCGCTCATCGTATGTTTGGCATCGGCAATCAAGATCGGGCTGCCTACTCGCTTACCCACACCACGTTCGTAAAAAGCTACGAAAATATTCACGCCCAGTACAAGCAGTAATAACCACAGTTCTGATTGTGATATTTTTACTAAGTCCCTGCCTTTAATAATTCCTTCGATTGCCCCTTGGAGAATTTCAAAGCAGGCTATTCCCAGAAAAGCGGAAATTCCCAAAGCACCCAAAGCTTCAAATTTTAGATGTCCGTAGGGATGTTCGCGATCGGGTTTTGGGGAAGAAAACCTAATCGCAATCAATCCTAAAATGTTGTTGGCGCTATCGGTAACGCTATGTAAAGCATCAGCTTGCAAACTGAGAGAACCTGTCAACGTTCCGACTACCGCTTTCAATATCATTACAAACAAGTTGAGTAGCAGGGTGATAATTAACACCCTTCGCACCGTGGCACGATTATCGTATGTCATAGACTTTTTTAGAATTATCTTCTATGACCTCTAATGTAAAACTTAAAACACGAATTTAGTGTATCAATCTCTTACGCAGTAAAGATTGTATATCTCTATAAACTCAAC
>CASBQA010000383.1 GCA_949127635.1 Nostocales cyanobacterium PMM_0069
CCACTGAGTCCTGAGATAGCTGCACCCGTACTTGCTACTCCTACCGAAGTAGCGAGACTCATCGCACCGCCATATCCTGCTGTGGCTGCCCCAATAGCCTTAGCACCACCTTTGAAAAACTGTTGAGCTTGTAATGCAGCAGTTTTATATTCCTTAACTTGCTTAACTGAAATTCCATCCAGCCCCTCTAAAAACTCCTTTTCGCTCTGTTTTGCCTTACCAATATTTCGCTCTATAAATTCAACAAAGCGTCCGATTGTATGCATCATCACATCAAGCTGGAGTTCACCATAATCTTCTGCTAGCTTGTTAGTGGTTTTCCACTCTGCTTTCAACTGGCTGACAGCAGTCTTATGACGTTGTTGAGCGCGTTTACCAATTTCCTTTGCCTGGTTCATGTTGCCAACGCCTTCAGCGCCTTTTAGTGCTCCGAAAGCAGCACTACCTAAAGCAACGGCACCTAAGATAAGTGGAATCATAAAATACTCCTGATTATGATTAGAGGTTAAAAATAAATATTGCGGATTTTACTACCTATTGACGAGTAGCCTTATACATACTGTTCCCTAATTAACCAACTAATCACAACTTATTCAGCAGCAAAAATGTAAAACTTCCATGAAGAAAATTACTAAACTCTTTAGCCCACGAAGGTGGGCTTCGTTCGTATAGCCGCGACTTCCAGTCGTCCGGGCAAAATCTCAACCCAAACTTTCCGGATCGATACCTAACGCGGTCAATTTTTCTGCCAACATTTGTGCGCGTTGTTCTGCTTCCACACGTCGCTGTTCCTCATAACTTGCGCGTTCTTCCGCTTCAGTAATGCGTTCTTCTGGTGTCAGCAACCTTTGCCCTTGTTCGTCATACCAGTACAACCACTCCCGCGCTATACCTTGATAAATTCCGCGATCGCGTCCAATTCCTAAATTAATCTCCGGTAGCCAAACCGGATTTCCTGGCTGTAACTCATATTCGCCATTCACTAAGCGATACACTTCCAAAGATGGGTTTTTGCGACGACAGGGATTATATACAACGTAGTACAAAATCCCTAATTCTTTCCCATAGAATTCTTTCTTAGTGCTGTATTCTCCCCGATGGGTTTGAGAAACAACCTCTAGTATCAAAATTGGCAGCTTATTTTCTTCCCACAATACATAACTTAGGCGTAAATCCTCATCAATAAAGCGTTTAACTCCTAAACTCAGAAATCCATCGGCGACAATTGCGGGTTTATCTGGGTCATAATAAACACCCATATCAACGCCAAAAAACCAATCCCAACGCTCTGACCACAGCAAAGCGAGTATCGCTTTTAGCAAGCCAGGAATCAAATCTTGTAGTTCATTATCCACAGGTGTATCGTCAGAGTCGGGTAGTTCTTCGGAAGATGGCAAACAGTGCAATGGGTTGTAGTCTAACATGAGCGGTTGTGCCAAAGCTGATTTTAAATAGATTGTAGAAAATTGATTCACCGGGTAGAAGCTTTGTGTTTTGCCATACATGCCAAAGAAATGGTGAGATTTTAGATAAAATCAAGTTCAATAGCATAAAAATTAAATTTACTAAAATTTTTGTCAAATGTCATACAGTCAATTCAGTATAGACACTGTTGAGACAACCTTGGGAATCACCATTGTGGAAACTGTGGGAATTTTTGCGGACACACCCCCAGTAGAATACAGTGATTTTTTAACACAAGCACTTAAAAAGTATATACCATTAGCATTAGCTATTGGAACCGAGAAAGCTCGTTCGGAACTAATTTTAACACCAATTCTTGTAGAACTAATGATAGAACCTTATTACCCAAATTGGCTTTATCAAGAGCTTATTGATAATTGCTTACCTTGGCAGGAAGGCAAAAATATGAGCTTTGGAGATTTTAATGAACAATATACATTACATGATTCTTATTGGATAGGCATTTTCTATAACATTGGATATGAACAAGCTATAACATTAGCTATTCAGTGGGATGCTGTTTGGCTACCTGATGAAATCAAAAAAAACATTACCGTAGTAGATGATTATCCTTATTTATTCATACGATTAAGGGGTATTGAACAGGTAAGTACGGCTAATTATGTTGAGATTGGAGATATTTCTAGAATAATAGGGAGTTGGGAATTTGAAGAGATAGAGGGAAAAAAGTTTTTGGCTATTGATGATGTGCTTGGAGGACAAATTAATATTGTCTACAAAGGTGAGGAAACCTTCTTAGCATTAGAAAAAAATAAAAGTATTTTGAATATTTAAACTAGAAAATGGACTTTTGCGATCGCTTCCAAGCAATCTACACAAAAAAGGGCAGGTTCAAAACCCACCCTCAAAGCAATATTAATTGGAAATTAACTTTCTAATTACCAATTGCCGGCGCATTTAAAGACACTGTTGGTGCTTCTTTCTGCTGTACCAAAGTCGGCACTGAATCGCGTAACCTTGCTGTTAACTGCACAGTTGTCGCATCATACATCTGAGTCAGCAACTTAGGATAGAAACCAATTCCAATAATTGGTATTAACAAACAAGCGATGATAAACACTTCGCGGGGTTCAGCATCTATCAAAGCTTGGTGAGAAACTAATTCTTCGTTTTCTTGCCCGTAGAAAATTTCTCGTAGCATTGATAGCAGATAAATCGGAGTTAAAATCACCCCAACTGCCATCAAAAAGACCACGATAACTTTAAAGGTAGAACTATAAGCATCGCTGGTGGCAAAACCTACAAACACCATTAATTCTGCCACAAAACCGCTCATTCCTGGTAATGCTAAAGAAGCCATCGAACAAGTAGTAAACATAGCGAAAATCTTCGGCATTCTCTTACCAACACCACCCATTTCATCTAACATTAAGGTGTGTGTCCGGTCATAAGTTGCCCCTACCAAGAAGAACAAACTTGCCCCAATTAAGCCGTGGGAAACCATTTGTAAAACTGCCCCACTTAATCCCAAATCGGTGAAGGAGGCAAAACCAATGAGCACAAAGCCCATGTGAGAAATTGACGAGTAGGCAATTTTCCGCTTCAGGTTGCGCTGGGCAAAGGATGTTAAAGCAGCGTAGATGATGTTAACTACCCCCAAAACCACTAACGCAGGTGCAAAATAAGCGTGAGCATCGGGTAGCATTTGGGCATTCATGCGAATTAAGGCGTAACCGCCCATTTTCAGCAAAATACCCGCCAGCAACATGTGTACGGGGGCTGTAGCTTCACCGTGGGCATCAGGTAGCCAGGTGTGCAAGGGAATGATCGGCAATTTGACAGCGTAGGCAATCAAAAAGCCAGCATACATTAAAAGCTGGAAATTTAGGGCGTAATCTTTTAGGGCAAGCGATCGCATGTCGAACGTCACCGTATTGCCGTAAAATCCCATTGTCAGGGCAGCCAGCAAAATAAACAGCGACCCGCCAGCAGTATATAAAATAAACTTGGTCGCTGCGTATTGCCGCTTTTTACCTCCCCAAATCGACAGCAGAAAGTAAATCGGTACTAGTTCCAGTTCCCACACCAGGAAAAATAGCAGCATATCCTGAACGGCAAATACGGCAATTTGACCGCCATACATCGCCAGAATCAGAAAGTAAAATAGCCTCGGCTTGAGGGTCACGGGCCAAGCTGCTAAAATCGCCAGGGTAGTTATGAATCCAGTCAAAATAATTAGGGGCATGGATAAGCCATCTGCCCCTACTGACCAATTCAAATCGAGTTGCGGTACCCACGGGTAACTCTCCACCAACTGCAAATTTGGATTGGAGAAGTCGTACTGAGTATAAAAAGCCCAAACAATTAGCGCAAAATCAATCAATCCGACAATCAGAGCGTACCAGCGCACTGTTTTGCCGTCTTTATCCGGGATTATCGGTATCAGTAGTGACGCCGCTATCGGAAACAGAATAATCGTCGTCAGCCAGGGGAAATTAGCTATATTCATCACAATCAATCTGCTATCAAAATCATGTTTGGCAAAAAGTCACTAGTTATTAACTAACAGCTTTTTGGCAATTTTGCCTTCATTGTTAGGTTGATTTAATTAAATTGGCAATCCCTCATTTTGTCTTTTGGGAGTCTTTTTTGACACTTGGGGGTGCGGAATGTGGGTTGTGATACTCCCAGTCAAGTCAAAAATTTACCCGAAAAAAGCCGATAAAATTATAGTCTTGGGGTGCGATCGCGTAGCTCAACTCATCGCTAAAAATACACGATGCTATTTTGTAGTTGTTGAAAAAAGCAATTTGGTACAAAAAAGCATCACAGGAGAAATAACCATAATGATAATCGCACAAATTGAAAGCCAGATTCGTTATGTCACCAACGTAGAAGGTACAACAGTTTGAGACATTATTTTAAGAGTTAAAAATAATTAAGCAGCTTGCTGTCGTTTTAACTCTTGTATCAGTGCTTGACATTGAACACTAGCATCTCTAGCTTGTCGCAACAAATCAAGTTTACGTTTACGGTTTTCCTTTGGTTCAATAGGTATTGAACGAGCTTGGCTGCTTAATGTCGCTGCTTGATGGCTGTATTCTTTGATTTTGGCTTTTAGTTCTTCCATTTCTTAACCTTCTAGTTCTGAAATTACAAAATCTAGATTTTCCATCTGTTCATAAAGTATATTAGCTCTTGCTTGAAGTAAGCTAGCATCGTCATAATCTCCTAAATCTACGGCATTATCTGATAGATTATTCAATTCCTCTACTATTTCTTCAAGTCGCACATACACTCGCAACAATGCTTCAAATGTTGATTGTTTCATTTTATTTTATTTGTAGCACTCACTGGTAGATTTTGAGGATTTTCCGAGCGCGTTGTATGTCCTATCAATATTCCCACACCTAATAACGCTATTAGTCCACCTGCAATTGCTTTCGTTGATAAGTGTTAACTGCTGAGGAATTCAAGCTAAAAAAAAGGAGTCTAAATTAGACTCTTAAAAAACTTAGGGGCGGACGATCGCCCACCCCGATTAAAATTAGGTAATACCAAAGACAATCACTAAGCCCAAAACCGCCCCAAACACAATCAAGGCATAGAATTGAGCGCGACCGTTTTCTAGGTATTTCAGACCTTCACCGCTAACAAGGGTGAAAAAGCCTGTTAAATTAACAGCACCATCGACTACGCGGAAGTCAACTTCCATGACTTGTCTGGCTATGCGACGCAAGCCGAGGACAAAGACGCGATGGTAAATGTCATCAAAATACCACTTGTTGAGGGATAGCTCGTAAAGCGGTTTGATTTTTTCAGCGATCGCACTAGGATCAATTTTGCGCGACAGATACATCAGCGAAGCCAATGTAATCCCAATCAAACCGATTCCCACTGAATTTCCCGCCATAATGTAAAATTCCGTCGGGTTAAACTCGGCGGTTTTTTCCATCACTTCGGCGAGGGTTTCGCTGGGAGGAAAGATAAATTGCTCAAAATAATTGGCGTAAGGTGTTCCCACCAAACCAATCAACATCGAAGGAATCGCCAACACCACTAAAGGCAAAGTCATTGTCCACGGCGATTCGTGGGGAGAATCGCTATGATGCCCGTGGGAGTCATGTGCTTCTAATTCGCCATGTCTCATCGCCCCAGGACCATAAACAGGGGTTGCTGCTGCTTCTGTCTCTAATTCCAGAACGATTGTGGCTGCTTTTTTGAGTTTCTGCTTGATTTTCTGGTCATTGCCTCTAAAGCTGCCTTCAAATGTAGAGAAATACATTCTAAACATGTAAAAAGCAGTAATGCCGGCAGTTAACCAGCCGACAAACCAAAGAAGTGGGCTAGCCTGAAAAGCTTCTCCCAAAATTTCATCTTTTGACCAGAAACCTGCAAAAGGTGGGATACCGGAAATTGCCAAGCAACCGATAAAGAAGGTAATTGCGGTAAATGGCATGTACTTCCGCAGTCCCCCCATCAAGCGCATATCCTGCGCCAAAACGGGGTCATGACCAACGACACCTTCCATCCCGTGAATCACCGAACCGGAACCTAAGAACAGCATCGCTTTGAAATAAGCGTGAGTCATCAGGTGGAAAAGTCCGGCAGAGTAAGCACCTACTCCCATCGCCATCACCATGTAACCGAGTTGGGAGATGGTGGAGTAAGCTAAACCCTTTTTGATGTCGTTTTGGGTTATGGCAATTGTTGCCCCCAAAAAGGCGGTGAATGCCCCAGTGTAGGCAATTACGTTCATTGCCGCTGGGACGTGTTCAAAGACGGGGTACATCCGAGCGATGAGGAAAACACCCGCTGCTACCATTGTTGCTGCGTGGATTAAGGCAGAAATGGGGGTGGGACCTTCCATCGCGTCTGGTAGCCACACATGCAAAGGGAATTGGGCAGATTTGGCTACCGGACCCAAGAAGACTAAAATCGCAAACAAGATGGCGAGGGCATTGCTGATGGAACCTGATTCTACAAGTTGTGCGAGGCGATCGCCCATCACCTGAAAATCAAAGCTTCCTGTCGCCCAGTAAAGCCCTAAAATACCCAACAGCAAACCAAAGTCACCCACGCGGTTGGTGACAAATGCTTTTTGAGCTGCATCTGCTGCTGACTTGCGATCGTACCAAAAGCCGACCAGCAAGTAAGAACACATCCCGACTAGTTCCCAAAATACATAAATCTGTACTAAGTTGGGGCTGACCACTAAACCCAGCATTGAAGAGCCAAACAAGCTGAGATAGGCGTAAAACCTTACATATCCTGGATCGTGAGCCATGTAGCCATCGGTGTACACCATGACTAAAAAGGCTACCGTTGTCACAATCACCAGCATCAGGGCTGTTAGGTGGTCAATAGTGTAGCCCATGTTCAGGTGAAAATTGCCTGCTGACGCCCATTCTATAGTGCGGATATAAGGCGGGTGTCCTTGAATTTGACTCCACAGCAAGGCAAACGACAGCCCCATTGCTATCCCCACCAGGGAGATAATGAACGCCGCGTTTAGCTTTCTGGCTGCGTTTGTCACCTGATTCATCGAGATTAACCCTAGACCGACCAGCATTGCCCCAAAAAGAGGTAATACCGGAATCAGCCACGCATACTGATAGATAACTTCCATCACTGACGCCTACATTTATAATTCTTTACGTTCGCTTTTGACAGTTTTGCCCAAAGGCATCTGTCCTGGTCGCAACTGTTAATAATTGTGACACACACCTTTTAGCATAAAATACCCCACCCGACGGTTGTTAGGTGAGGTAATTAAGCATGGTTTTAGATTTGGTCAATAGTCCAGAGTCAATAGTCCAGAGTCCAGAGTCAATAGTCAATAGTCCAGAGTCAATAG
>CASBQA010000384.1 GCA_949127635.1 Nostocales cyanobacterium PMM_0069
GGACGGTGTAGCACGCGTCAACTTCGTTGTGATTGGGATGCAGTCAAAACTCAAGTTATGCGTGAAGCTGTACTCAAAAAGTTTCTCACTCATGCGGAAATTAGAGAAATTCTACTGAATACAGGCGATAATTTACTTGTAGAAAACTCTCCTAAGGATTATTTCTGGGGCTGTGGTGCAGATAAAACTGGTGAAAACTGTCTTGGTAAAATCCTCATGAGTGTGCGTGAAGAAATCCGCAAGGTAGTCTCGTTATCAATAGACATCTCCAGAATTTAATTATGCGTTCCCCGAAACCCTTCTAGAGACGTAGCATTGCTACGTCTCTACGTCAATAATTCACTGCCAAGGGGAAAAATTTAGAATCTAGAACCGCAAATTTGATCAACAACTGCTGCCGGTCGGCTGCTATTTTGTTCTCGACAAATCAAAGTCCTAGCTAAAGTTTGCTGATAATAATATTGATGAGCAAACCAGCCGATAGGTGTACCTGCGATCGCGCCGATAGCTAAACCAGTAATTAAACTAGAAACCAGATGTTTTCTTTTGATAGAATTGTCCTTGGCAATAGTGTTTGTTCTTACCATATTTTTTACTTTTGTATTAATTTAGAACAAAAAATTATATGTATTTTTAGTCGAGGTGGCAGGCATTAATGAATTCATCCCCAGTCAGAGACTGGGAACGAGGATATCAGAACTTAAGCTTTTGAAAGTACCCGCTGCATAAAAGTCATTTGACTTTTGAATGCGTGACTTTTGAATGCGTGACTTCACGGCGGTACTAGTTAGGTAGCACGACTACCAATCAAAAATCTCAAAGCTTTAGATTTCGGCGCCACCTTTGGGTTCAGCACCGAATGGGGCAACGTAATCACGGAAAAGAGTGATTTGCTCCTCAAAACCAAGTTGCTTAATTTTATTCAACAGTTCTTGGGGTTCAGAAGAAAGCTTATAGCTAGGAGGTACAGGAATGATAGTAGCGTTATCCATACCTTGAGCTAGCCGATACCAAAATAACAGCTTGGTGGTTTCACCCAAAGAGCCATATTCACGAGTCAATAGGTTATCTACACCATTAATCAAATCACGTTGAAGTTGTAATTGTTCTTCGTGAGATAATTCTTTAACTTGATTAAACAAACCTTCGGCAATTTCTGGGGAAACGGTGCTTGCTGCTGGTGCTGCTGGAGTGATTGAACTACCCATTTCTTTGTAAATAAACCAGAACAAAGCAAGCTGATCGTCTGCGTCTAAAGCTTGCCAAGCTTCGACATGTTCGCGAATAGTTGGATCGTTGGTTTGGGTAAATGTCATAAGAAACTCCGATTGCTATTAAATGATTTCTATTGCAACCCTATCAAAGCTACATCTGAGGTTTAACCCTACTGAAGACAGATGTATCTAAATCGGAGAGAAGAATAATTGGAAGAGGAAATTGGTAATAGGTAATGTACTTTTCTCATTGTCAAATACCTTTTTCCCAATGCCCTATTCCCTAGTTTTAGGAGATATATCGATGGATAGACGTTTAGAGGGCAAAATTGCGATAATTACTGGTGCTGATATTGGAGAAGCGATCGCTCACCAAGAACGCTAAAGAAGGTGCGTTACTTTGTTGTCAATGTATACAAGACTTGTCCAAGGAGTCCCCTAGTACAGCACGGCGGAAATAAAGCAACCATTCTCAATCGCTAAAAAGCTTACTCCATATTACTTTTGACTTTTGAATGAGTGACTTTTGACTTCCGCTTTGCGGTACTAGTCCCTCCTATCTCCATAATCTTCCGAAGACTTGGGATCTAACTCCCACCGGCTATCGTCGCGCTGTTCTAACATTTCGCTTGTCCGGAGAAACGCGGCATCATCCATTTCTATTCCTACAGCGGCACCAATTTCATCAACAATATCTTGATCGGGAGTGGAAGCAGTACCACCAACAGCTTCATCACCATCCATAGCTGCTTGTTGCCAACCGGCATCAACATCACCTCCGGTTAATTCTGGACTGGTATATGTTGCATACTCATCCAACTCCTCTTTCATTTCTCGTCCACCGAGATTGTACCCTGGTAATTCTATGACACCAGTACCATAGGATTCAGTAATTTCCTCTGGTAAGTCGGAAATTTCTTCTGGTAAATTATCTTCGGATTCCAGCTCCTCATCTGGATCTACACGCTTGACTTGAGCTTCTAAATCTACTTGTTGTTGATCCGCCATAATTATAAATATTTCTGCTTCTCCAAAATAACGCTTTCCCTCATCTGGCTTGTCTCCCTAGGGATGTATTACTTGAGATGGAAAAAAATCTATCCCTTTGGAGCGAAGAGAAGATAGTGGCTGGTGCATAACATTACAAGAGTGAATTCAAGCTCAAGTAACGCCTGAGATGAAGCACTCATTTCTAGCTCCTAAATGTTTTGAATGATAAGGAAGTAATCATTTACGCCGATATATCTTGAATAATTAAAACTAAAAAAGAAACATTCATTATTTTTTAGCAGTGGGGGAAGAAAGTGAAATACGACGAATTTATTAAACATGTCCAAAGCCTTGCTCAATTAGATTCCCGTGAAGAGGCAGAACATGCTACTCGTGCCACGTTGGAAACTATTCGAGAACGCATTGTAGGTAATGAAAGTAAGGATTTAGCTTCACAGTTGCCGAAAGAATTAGGTGAATTTTTGCGGGGTCGTGAAGGCGAAAATGGTCAGCATTTTGGCTTGGAAGAGTTTATCAAGATGGTGAGTGAAAAGGAAAATGTAGAACCTACTGCTGCTGTGATGCATGTCAGGGCTGTTTTTACGGTGTTGCAAAGTGCTGTAAGTCCGGGTGAGTTTGCAGATTTGCAAGCTAATTTTTCACCAGATTATGCGGAAATATTTGTAGCGGGTTCAACTGTGGTTTCGCAGTGAAGATTGGAGCACGCTTTGTGCTTACTACGTAAATAATTTAAGAGGTAATTCAATGGCAAACTTTAATAATCATGGCAAGAAAAAAGTCGCTATCCTAATTGAAAATGGGGTGGAGGATGCAGAATTTCAAGTTCCTTATAACGGGCTAAAACAAGCGGGGATAGAAGTAGTTGTCCTCGGTCAAAGGATGAATGAGAAGTATAAGGGTAAACAAGGCAAAGTTTCTCAGCAAGCTGATGGGACTACTACCGAAGCGATCGCTTGCGAATATGATGCGGTGATTATTCCTGGTGGGATGGCTCCCGACCACATGCGACGCAATCCCAACACTGTCCGCTTTGTCCAACAAGCAATGCAGGAAGGTAAATTAATCGCGGCAGTTTGTCACGGTCCGCAAGTTTTGATTGAAGGGGATTTGCTCAAAGGTAAACAAGCCACTGGTTTCAGCGCTATCCGCAAGGACATGATTAATGCGGGTGCAAAGTTTGTTGATGAACCTTTGGTAGTTGACGGAAATTTGATTACCTCACGTCAACCGGGAGATTTGGCAATCTTTACCACAGCTATTTTGAGTCGTTTGGGTTACGGTGGCAAGGATGCTGCATTACCCAGCGAGAATGATACAAGCGCGGAATGGTGGAAGTTGGCTGATGCTTGGGGCGGTTCAACTAAGGGTGATATTGTCAAGGGTGTAAATACTGCTCTTGCTGGTGAGCGTTATTCGTTGGAGGCTTTGGAGAAGTATTCTGAGAAAGAGTCAGATGCTCAAATCAAGGCGTTGTTTCAAGAGATAATTACTAACAAACAGCGTCACATCCTCAAGCTGGAAAGTTATCTTGACAGGTTGGGTGAGAAGCCTTCTTTAGCGGCTAATATCGCCAATCAATACGCGAAAGTGAAAACGGCTTTGACCGGAAGCGACGATATATTTCAACTGCGATCGGCTTTGGGTGATGTGCAAACTGGTATCGGTGATATTGGCAATTTGTGTCCTATGTATACCGACCCGGTAGCTACTGCGCTGTTTACGGATATTTATAACGATTTGTTGAGTTCTGAACAGCGATTGGTGCAACTGTATCAGCAACGGATGGGGCTGGATCTGAAGCCTGCGAAGCCGACGACGGGTGCGGCTGTGTAAATTTTTATTAAACGAACCGCAGAGGCGCAGAGAACACAGAGGAAGAAGTTATAGAGGGTCTTTGCGTCTTTGAGGTTATTTTTACGGAGATAAGGAGATAAAAATATGGCTTCGACTACAGAGAATGAGTTGAGCAAGGGTCAGGGTGCTGAGGCTGGTGAGACTGAGCGTTGGGCGTCTCTTGTGGGTGGTGGTGCAATGGTGCTGATGGGTTTAAGTCAGCGTTCTTTGCGCGGGGTGCTGATGGCTGTAGCTGGGGGCGGTTTGGTGTATCAAGGTGTAACTAAACAAAGCACGATTCAGCAAGCACAAGAAGCGATTGGTATAAATAAATCTATCAAAGTTGAAAAGACGGTAACGATAAATAAGCCAGCGGATGAGCTTTATCGGTTTTGGCACGACTTTGAGAATTTGCCGAGGTTTATGAAGCATCTCAAATCGGTGAGCGTGCAAAATGATAAAAGGTCGCATTGGATTGCAAATGCACCTTTGGATAGTAGTGTGGAATGGGATGCAGATATATTGGAAGACCGAGAAAATGAGTTTATTTCTTGGGCTTCGGTGGAAGGTGCAGATGTGGAGAACTCCGGTTTTATTCGCTTTAAGAAAGCACCAGGCGATCGCGGCACTGAAGTAAAGGTAGTTCTTGAATATAGCCCCCCAGGTGGAGCCTTAGCATCTGTATTTGCCAAACTTTTTGGGGAAGAACCAGAACAACAAATTGGTGATGATTTGCGCCGTTTTAAAATGTTAATGGAAGCTGGTGAAATTGCCACTACTGAAGGACAACCAAAGGGTGGTTAGTGGTTGGTGGATAGTAAACGCTCCTTAACGTAGTAACGGCTTAAGCCGTTAAAATCACGACTCGACGAGCGGTAAACCGCTCACCCTTCGGAGTTTGATTTGAGAGGATTTATCCTTTCTGATTAAAAAAGAGTTATGAGTTTTTATTTAACTCATAACTCTTCTGAAAACATTGGATAAAAAGGTATTTTATGAGAATGAATAATTGGCAACTAAATTTGCGATTGCGTCAGATTCTAAAAGCTATTTTGGTAGTATTCGCAGTCTTGTTTGTGCAATTCTTTGGTTACATTAATCTATTGCCAGCGCAGGCTGATACGGTGAAAACACCAGAAGCCAAATATTACAATGCACAACCGACTGAAAAAGATAAACAGTTGGTTGACAATGCCAAAAAAAATTTGGAAGACATTGGTGAGAATATTCGCGAAAAACTTAATCTTGATGAACCTTTACCTGAAAGTACCAAAGAGTTTTTGAATTCAAGCGAAAATAAAGTTGACGAAGTAGTTAACCTTCTTACCAGAGATAGTAAAGGATACTACGAAGAAAATAAATAGTTTTTAGCAAATTGTGATTATTGGTGAAAAAATTCCCACCAACCAACAACCAACATCTAACAACCAATAAATATTATGAAAGCAGTATGCTGGCACGGCGCAAATGATGTAAGAGTGGATACAGTACCAGATCCAAAAATTCTTAACCCGCGTGATGCGATCGTCAAAATAACATCAACGGCTATTTGCGGTTCTGATTTGCATCTTTTCAATGGCTACATCCCCACGATGGAAAAAGGCGATATTCTTGGTCATGAATTCATGGGGGAAGTGGTTGAACTTGGTAGCGCAGTCAAAAATGTGAAAGTAGGCGATCGCGTCGTTGTTCCTTTTACAATAGCCTGTGGTAACTGCTATTTCTGCACTAGTGATTTATGGTCACTTTGCGACAACTCCAACCCCAACGGTTGGTTAGCAGAAAAAATCATGGGTCATTCACCATCAGGTCTTTTTAGCTACTCTCATATATTCGGAGGTTACGCAGGCGGTCAGGCAGAATACGCCCGTGTACCCTTTGCTGATGTCGGTTTGTTCAAAGTACCCGATGGCTTAACAGATGAGCAAGTATTATTTTTAACTGATATCTTTCCTACTGGTTATATGGCAGCGGAGAACTGCAATATTAAACCCGGTGATATCGTCGCCGTTTGGGGTTGCGGACCAGTTGGACAGTTCGCCATCAGAAGCGCTTTTATGTTGGGTGCAGAACGCGTCATCGCCATCGATCGCATTCCCGAACGCTTGCAAATGGCTTCAGATTATGGTAAGGCAGAAGTCCTTAACTACGAAGAAGTTGATGCTGGGGAAGTCCTCAAAGAAATGACCGGTGGTCGCGGTCCCGATGCTGTGATTGATGCAGTCGGACTGGAAGCACACGGCAATGACTTGATGGGGCTGGAAACTGTAACTTAATTGCTACCCATATATAGACACAGTTCCTCTTAAATGGGTAGTAGAGACGCGACCAACAGCACGTCTCTACTTGGTAAAAAGACAGCAATCTGATATGCTTAGATTAGATAAAGCCGCCGTCAAAGAGGCTGTTAGCAGTACTTTATCTATTTGTCAGCCAAGACAACTTTTCCCCAAGTTGAATCCATAGGCTTAATCTACGCTA
>CASBQA010000385.1 GCA_949127635.1 Nostocales cyanobacterium PMM_0069
AAACCAGCGTCAAAAGCTAGAAAATGTCACATGGTTGCTACTGTTAGCAGGAGCGATCGCTATGACGGTTTTCAGCAGCTACTTGATGTACGTGCTATTCTTCCAACTTAAAGCCCTTTGTCCTTACTGTATTGGTTCAGCTTTATTTTCTCTGAGTCTTTTGGTGCTGACGCTTATCGGTCATGTTTGGGAAGATTTGGGACAAATATTTTTTACGGCAATTATTGTTGGCATGGTGACGCTAATTGGCACTTTAGGCGTTTATGCTGGTGTCAATCCATCAGGTGCGATCGCTGAATCAACTTCTGGCAAACCTGTACAAATTAGCTTTACACCAAAAGTAGCGCCCAATCCCGAATTCGGTTGGGAAATTACCACCAAATCTGGTCCATCAGAATTAGCGCTAGCACGCCATCTTGTGAAAATAGGTGCTAAAGAATACGTTGCTTATTGGTGTCCTCACTGCCACGAACAGAAGCTACTTTTTGGTAAAGAAGCTTACAAAGAAATCGAGGCTAATAATGCCAAAGTTGAATGTGCTGCTGATAGCCCAAAAGGTAAACCAGAATTGTGTAAAGCCGCTAAAGTTGAAGGTTTCCCTACTTGGATTATCAATGGTAAAAGCTATGGGGGAGTGCAAAATTTGCAGGAACTAGCAACAAATTCTGGTTATAAAGGTTCGACGAATTTCAAGTATTTTAGGTAACAAAACCTCACCCCCTCCCCCTCTTTTTGATACAGCTATTGCGATTCAGGGGTATCACCCCTTATATCACGACTTTTTGACATTCCACACAATTGTAGAGACGTTCCGGCGGAACGTCTCTACGAGGTTTTTTAATAAAATGAGGGGTCAGAGCTACCATTCGCAATAGCTGTATCCTCTCTTTTAAAAGGAGAGGGGTGTCCGGAAGGGACGGGGTGAGGTTTTATCCGAGAACCGCTATATTACCCAAATCCTGGTAAAGACGTAGCAGTGCTACGTCTCTACATACCAACTCACTTCTTCACCAAGATATACGCCTGAGCATAATCAGGTAATTCCTGAACATGCTGCCCAAAATCTTTATTATTCTTAAAAATACCCGCTAAAAAATCAAGTTGATGCAGATTCGGTAAAAACGCCCCACCTGTATCGGCTATAATTCCCATTTGCAGGTTTTTTCGCCCGCCCTTATTATACTCAAGTACAATAATTTTCCCTAAACCAATATTCAGCACATCACCAGCAAAAGTCACCCCTGGTTTGATAGAAATTTTTGCATCTATCTTATATCCATAACCTTTAATAGCATCAACCTCCCGAAAATACCAATAACGCTTTTGGGCAGTTGCTGCTAATCCTCGCACATAAGCGATTTCGTTGTTTCTATCGACATTAAAATATGCCTTGGAACCATCAGGAAAATTAACCAGAATTGTTCCTTCCATTAAAGCTTCTTCTAAGCCTTTTCGCGTTAGATAAGCCAATGGTTCAACTTTTCCATACTCTCTACCACCTCGCTCGTAAATACCTGATAAAACATCCTGCTTTGTATATCTGGTATAGAACTTACTAGCCGCTAAATCATCTTTTAAACTGTAGATTGGTATATTAAACGTAGAAGTTTTCTTGCGTGACCCCGGATGAGTAAAGACAGCATATTTTGTAATTCGCAGTCGTTCTTGCTGAGATTTTTGTGGGTTATAAGCAGACCATTTGAGAACGCGAAAATTAGAGTTGATAAAATTAGGATCTTGTAAACGCGTAGTTCGATGATTAGCAATATCTTCTTGTAAGACAGCAATCATAAAATCCAAAGTCTTGAGGATATCTTCTACTGTAACTCCTTGAGCACCAAGCAATCCTGTACGTTGAACATCTGGATCTAACGAACCATAGTCTTGAAAATACTTTCTGGTATTGGAAAGAGTTGCTAATAAGTCAGCTTGATTGAAGTTAACTTTAGTAGTTGGTAGCTTTCCGGAATTAAAAACTTGGTTGCTATTAACTTTAAACTTAGGTTTTTGTGCTTCATCAATGACAGAATAAGCAATTGAAGCTTGTGCTAATTCTTGCTTTGATGAAGAAGTATTTTGTTTGCTTATATTCTCCTTAAAAGTATTTTGAATATTTGATGTTAGGGAAATCTGCTGCTGAGTAAAGGCTAAGTTTTCTGTAGCCGGATTTTGTTGAGTTAGCTGTTTGTTTTTTGACTGAGTATATAGATAGCTACTAGCGAAGCCGGTAATTAATAAAGTGGCAAAACCGACTGCCAGACGAAGTTTTTGATTGAATAGCATATTTATAACTTAGAATTGGTTTTGCTAAATAATTACACGTTCTTAATGTTTGGACAACATTTTTTTCATCAAAGTTTCATATAAGTTAATGAAAGTTTTAAATTATTTACCATGAAAAAAGTGCGATCGCACTCTTTCTTGGGAAATATATGTATAAAGCGATGAATGCTAATCAATTAGTTTACCAAACCCGCAATATACAATATGGAAGTTAAATTAGGATTTGGAGCAATCCCAAAACCACAATATATCTTTGTCAGCAGAGAAGCGGATTACTGTTGGTATATGCTTTCCGAAGACAGAAGACAAATCCCAATTTATGATAAAGCTTTGACCGGGGTGATAACAGCAATAGAAGTTGAGAAAAGGGTGGAAACTTCTTTCAATGCAACTTCAAAAACTGATTTGTATATTTTGGCAGACAAACCATATATTATCAGATCCGGAAGTGATTCTTACTTCTCTAAAAGTTTGTTGCTGGCTTTAGATATCTTAAGTTTTGAACAACTTAGCCAACCACTTACCATCACTGTCAGACCTGGAGAGAAAAAAGTAGTATTTTGTGAAATTTACAATCCAGTAACTTATAAGTCTATAGGTGTTATACCAATTTAATATGAAGCTGCATATAATAGAGAGAAGCAAACTTGGTAAGTTTACATACTCATGAGCCGCCCTTTTAAGA